>NZ_AP022578.1 GCF_010730955.1 Mycolicibacterium aubagnense
ATCCTGTGACAGCATCAATTTCTCCTGGATGAGCGCCGAATTGATCGAGCTTCGTGACCTTGCCGCGAAGTTCTTCTCGACCGAATTGGCACCACATGCGCAACGTTTCGCAGACCAGCACCAAGTTGACCGAGAATTGTGGCACAAAGCCGGCGAACTAGGCCTGCTCTGCATGTCCATACCCGAAGAATACGGCGGGGGAGGCGGCACATTCGCGCACGAAGCCGTCGTACTCGAAAAGCAAGCCCGAGTCGGGGACAGCTCATGGGGCGCAGGGCTGCACAGCGGAATCGTCGCGCACTACATCCTCCAGTATGCGGCCGAAGAACTACGGAGGCAGTGGCTGCCCAAGATGGCCTCAGGCGAAATGATCGGTGCGATCGCCATGACGGAGCCAGGGACCGGTTCTGATCTGCAGTGTCAAGACCAAAGCAATTCTTGACGGTGACGAGTACGTGATCACCGGCGCAAAGACCTTCATCACCAACGGTCAGCAAGCCGACCTGATCATCGTCGTCGCCAAGACAGATCCGTCAGGGCGCCGCCGGCATCTCGCTGATCGTCGCCGAAGCCGATCGACCCGGATTCCGGCGCGGCAAGGTCCTCGACAAAATCGGCCAACGCGGACAAGACACCTCCGAGTTGTTCTTCGACGACGTAAGAGTTCCCCGCTCGCACCTCCTGGGCGAGACCGAGGGTCACGGTTTCAGTCAGCTGATGACGCAGCTACCTCAAGAGCGGCTCATCGTCGCGGTTGGGGCGGTCGCGGCGATGGAACTTGCCGTGGAGCAGACACTCAAATACACCCGTGAGCGGGAAGCGTTCGGACGGCCCGTCTTCGGCTTCCAGAACACGAAATTCATCTTGGCCGAAGCTGCAACCGAAACGCGCATTGCACGAGTATTTTGGACTACTGCATCGACCTACACCTCGCGGGCCAACTCGACGTCCAGACCGTCGCCATGGCGAAATGGTGGACCACTGAGCGAGCGATGAAGGTGCTCGATGACTGTTTGCAGCTTCACGGCGGATACGGGTACATGACCGAGTACCCCATCTCGAGATTGGGTGGACCAGCGCGTGCAGAAAATCTACGCCGGCACAAATGAGGTGATGAAGGAAATCATCTCGCGTTCCCTATGACCCTGAACGATTTGCCACCTGCACATTACTCACCTGGGAGGAGGATTGATGGCATCTACAGCGGTGCCATATCGCCACGAAATGAGTGGACACTGCGGATCGGGTGCCCTTCGGGACTTGATACCAGATGCTCCTATCTTCAGGCAATGAGTTCGTTGGTTCTTCTGCTGGGTTGGCGGAGGGCGTGGTAGATCTCGCGGGCGATGTAACGCTTGATGGAGCGCATGATCTCATTCTTGGTTTTGCCTTCGGCCAGGCGGTGAACGAACTAGTCGCGGGTGGGCTGATGACGGCGCATGCGCACCACCAGGATGACGTGCGGGGCACGGTTGGCGTCGCGATGGCCTCCCCAGTTGAGCCGATGGCGGATCGTTTTGCCGCTGGGGGCTTCCAGTGGGCTGACCGCAGAGTTTGGCCAAAGCGGCGTCGCTGCCGATCCGAGCGGGGTTGTCGCCGAGGGCGGTCAGTAGCCTGGCAGCGGTGTCGGGCCCGACGCTTTAGCTCGGATGCGGCGATGGCGGTGATGGTGTCGACGCGGCGTTCGAGTCGGGCGGCTTCGGTGTCCAGCTGGTGGCAACGTGCCGCATCGACTTGATCCCAGTAAAGAGTCCCTCACGGTCGGGTTGCGGGCGCTTGCAAGGTTCTGGACGGGGCATGGTGTCGCAGGGTGGGCTGCGCGCCGGACCCGGCAAGAGGTGACGAGGGACAAGCGTGCGCCTAGGGCGCAGTGGCGCGGCTTGCGTGACTTGGGCTTGGTGTAGAGAGCCGGCGTTGTTCGGGATATTGGCTTGTGGTTCGTGGCAGCGGACGGGAGCGCCAGCGGACGGTAGCCGCCACGGTGTCGTTGGGCTAAAGGCCCCGTGCTGTCACGAGGTCGATGAGGGATTTCGCGGCCTGCCCCAGGTCATCGAGGATGCGGTAGCCTTGTCGGCGGTGGCGTATGACGGGTAGATGACACCACTGGAGGTATAGGCGCGCATGCCGACGGTGGTCAGGTAGCGCAGGTCGGTGGCGGCGTGTTCGGCGCTGGCCCATCCGTCGCGCAGGTAGTCGGGGTAGGCGGCCAGCAGGATCGACGCTTCCAGCTCACTTGCATGTATGTCGTCGTGCATGGTGCTCACCAGTGCCGCAGCGGTGCGGGCGTGGTCCCAGTCTTCTCGGCTGGGGTAGAGGCCTAGTGTGATGGCGGCGCCGGACCGGTTGGCTTGCTGAACGCTGTTGGTGAGTACGGCGTTGCCGCCGTGAACCGTCCTGGGTCTGGTGGAGTCCGTGATCGCACCAGGAGGATGTGGCTGTGGCTGCACAGAGGAAGTTCGACCCGGAGACCCGTGAGCGGGCGGTACGGATGTATCAGGACCGGATTGCGCAGGTTGGTGGTTCCGCAGGGGCGCTCGTCGGCATGTCGGGGAGATTCTCGGGATCAATGAGGCCACGTTGCGCAACTGGGTCGAAGCTCGCTACGGGACGAGCACTTCCACACCCCGCGATGAGGGCCAGGACCCGGCTGCTGAGCTCACAGCATTACGCAGGGAGAACGCTGAATTACGCAGGGCCAATGAGATTTTGAAGACCGCGACAGCGTTTTTCGCGGCGGCGGAGGTCGACCGCCGACTTCGGTGATCGTCGAGCACGGCCTGCCGATCGCCCCGTCCACGTACTACGCGGCCAAAGCCCGTGGCCCGGTCAGCGACGCCGCCTGGGCCGAGGCCCGCCGCCAACACCGTGCACCGGCTCTATGTGGCCAACCGCCGGCTCTACGGGGTCCGCAAGCTGTGGCACGCGATGAAACATGCTGGTCACGAGATGGGCAGGACCAGGTGGCCCGGTTGATGCGGATCTGCGGCATCACGGGAACCGTGCGCGGCAAGCGGTCCACGATCACCACCGCCGCAGACCCGGTGCAGCGCGGCACCCTGATTTGATCGACCGAAAGTGGGTGCCCCGACCCGGCCCGATCAATGGTGGGTCGCTGATTTCACCTACGTGTGGACACTGCAGGGTTCGTTTACACGGCGTTCTGTGTTGATGTGTTCTCCCGCCGGATTCTGGGATGGCGGGTCATGTCGACAAAGGCCACACCGTTGGTGACCAGCGTCCTGGAACAGGCTGTGTTCACCCGCAAGAGAACAGATTTCCGTTTCACCACAACAGGTTTGGTCCAGAGCCTGTCAAGTTTTCTGTGTAAATCGCCTGTCTGATTGTTCGTCTGAGTAGTTGTTGTGGTGCTTACAGATAGCGTTCGATGCGCTCTGGGTAAACCAGGGCGAGTTGTTCGAGTGCCTTCTTCCAGTTGGTGACCACCTGTCCTTCCACGAGGCGTCCGGGAGCTGTCCGGCCCTGCTTCTTGCCGCGCTCTTTGGCCCGCTGCGCGGCGCGTTTGTCTTCGATGTTGCAGATCGCCAGCCACAGCAATTTCACCACTGAGGCATCGTTGGGGAACTGGCCGCGGTTCTTGATGATCTTGCGCAGTTGATAGTTCAGCGACTCGATCGAGTTGGTCGTGTAGATCACCCGGCGCAGCTCGGGCGGGAACGCCAGAAACGGATGAACTGTTCCCACGCGCGTTCGAAAACCATAGTCACCGTGGGGTTTCTTCCCAGCTCCGATGCGGTGAACGCGTCCAACTCCACCTGTGCAGCCTCGGCATTGGGTGCGGTGTAGATCGGCTTGAGGGCGGCGGCCACCGCCCACGATCGGCGTAGGACACGAACCGCAGTGCGTTGCGGATCAGATGCACCACACAGGTCTGCACGCGTGCGACCAGGTCGCCGCGATGGCCTCGGGGAACCCCGTCAGCCCGTCGCAGCACACGATCAGCACGTCCTGACACCCCGGTTGGCCAGGTCCGCGCATACCGACGCCCAGAACGAGGCGCCCTCGTTGGGCTGGACCCAAATCCCCAGAACATGCTTGACCCCGGCCATATCCACCGCCGACCGCGATATGGGCGGCCTTGCTGGTGTGCCCGCCGTCTTTGACCTTCACGATCAGTGCGTCAAGGTAGATCACCGGATACAACGGCTCCAGCGGCCGACGCTGCCACGACAGGACCTCGTCGGAGATCTCGTCGACGATCTTGGAGATCGTCTCATGCGACACCTCGGTCCCAATCGTGGACTGAAGGTGAAATTGTATGTCCCGCAATGTCATTCCACCGGCATACAGGAGATGATCATGTCATCGAGCCCGCCGATCCGGCGCTGGCCTTTAGGTACCAGGGTCGGGGTGAACGAGCCGTCACGGTCTCGCGGCACCTCCAGAGGCACCGGGCCGGCCTCGGTGAGCACCGTCTTGGGCGAGGAGCCGTTGCGGGCGTTGGGCAGCACCCGGCCGGCCGGGTCGCCCTTCTCGTAGCCCAGATGGTCGGTCAGCTCGGCGGCCAGCCCGCGTTCGAGGGCCAGCTTGATCAGCCCGGGCAGCAGCCCGCCTTCACCGGTCAGCGCGACTCACCAGTATCGACCTGCGCCAGCAGCTCATCGACCGCGCCCGATGCCCGAAGCGCCTCGGCCATCTCCACCGTGGACGCCGCCTCAACCAGCGCCGAATCCATGTTCTTGCCTGTCGTCACGTCCTGCGATCCTTCCGTTAACAGGACTTACACAGACCATTTGACACGCCCTTGGTCCATCACTCCGATGCCGGCAGCCAGTACACCTCACTGGCGTTCACTGACGCACTACGCGACTCTGGCATCGCCGGGTCCATCGGTTCGATCGGTGATGCCCTCGACAACGCGTTGATGGAATCAGCGATCGGACTCTACAAAACCGAACTGATCGACCGCGACCAATCCTGGACCGGCCGGGCCGAAGTCGAACGCGAAACAGCCACCTGGGTGCATTGGTACAACACCACCCGCTTGCACTCTTCGCTCGGCTATCTCTCGCCGACTGCCTACGAAAACGGCTACCGTGACACCGTCACCGCCGTACCGGAGGTGGCCTAACTAAGGTCTCCATCCAGACCAGGACGCTTCACTCAAACAGCCATGGTCCTGGGCCAGGGCGCCCGTGATGCCGGGGCGGTGCGCGAGGAAATAGATGACCGCACCCCCGGCGTGGGCTACGTGATGATCGACGGCGCCGCACAACCTACGCGGGTGCGGGCGTTCCACGTCACTGATCCTGACATCGCCGCACTGGTCCGCTCGTTTCGTGCACCCGGGCCGCGGACGCACCGCGACGGGCAACGACAGCACCGGCACCGAGGACCAGGGGTAAACGATGGCCACCGCCGCGGCGTCATCGACTGGACAGGATCGGTAACCGGCGATCACGCTGCCGGGTATCCCCACAACGCCCGGCACCGTCCTGGACGTCGATACGGTGATCAGCCAGATGGTGCGGCGCGCCTCCACAGTAGGGTTCGATCAGTGGTGGCGGCGCGCCGAATCAGTCGGGTTCTGCGCCCACCCCATCCAACTGGCCGGTGTCGACCGCTTCGGGCGTGCGCAGGTGGCGTGGACCCGCTGCAACAATCGCCGTGCCCACATCTGCCCATCGTGTTCGGATCTCTATGCCCGGGACACCTGGCAGCTGGTGCATGCCGGCGCCGCCGGTGGCCACCACAACGTCCCGCCAGCGTCAGTGTCCGCCCGCAGGTGTTTCTGACGTTGACTGCGCCTGGCTTCGGCGCCGTGCATGGCGCCACACCGGCCAGCCCGAACGGTGCATCCATGGGAAACTGTTGTCGTGCAACCACATTCACGACCACACTGATCCACTTGTCGGCCAGCCCTTGTGCGGACCCTGCTACGACTACCTGTCCCACGTGCTGTTTTTCAGCTGGCACCTGCCCGAACCGTGGCGGCGCTTTACGATCGCCCTGCGCCGCGCCGTTCGGCAGGAACTGAAGGTCCTAGGTTGTGATCTGGATTCGGTGCGCGTCAGTTTCGTCAAAGTCGTCGAAAAGCAAGCTCGCGCCGTCCCGCACATCCACGCTCTCATTCGCCTCGACCCCGCCAACGACGAGACCACGGCATCGCGATCACCGTCCCGAACCCGCACCGGGCAGTTGCTGGTCACACCATTCACACTCCCGGCGATGAGGACACTGCTGCCGCGGTTGCCGTGCGGTTCGGCACTCAGATCGACACTCAATCGCTGACTGCCGAATCATCGGTCATCCACGATGCTTCAAATGCCGGCCTGGCCAGCGGGTTTTCTGCGCGCCGCGTGGCCTGCTACCTCGCCAAATACGTCACCAAGAGCCTGCAGGACTTCGGGATAGCCGCCCGCCGCCTGTCCACCGAAGCCATTGCCGCCCTTGATGTTACCGAGCACACCCGGTCTATTCTGTTCGCGATTGCTGCTCTTGATCACCACGCCGTCACCGATGCCGCGCGCGAGTCGCCATGGACCGGGATAGGCCGGTGGCTACACACCTGGCTACCGCGGCCACATCACCACCAAATCTCGCCACTACTCGACCACCATGACAGCACTACGTGTCCACCGCGCTGAATGGACCGCAACCAAGACGCCAAAACCGCAGCAGCGCAACATGATCAGATGGATACCGCGGACCAGATTGGATGGGAAATCGATCGCGCTGGTCATGCTACGACAGGCGACCGAGTCCGGCTGTTTCGGCCAGCCTGCGACATATCAAGACCAGGCGCACCGGATTGGTGGAGGTCCGTGACCAGCAATCGGATCGACCAAGGCGCCGTGATGATTGACAACTCCAACACCGCGCACCCGCACTCCGAAGGCGGCGACCAAGTCAGTGCTCGGATTTTGTCAGAGGGAGGTGCTGAAATCGTGGTGCCCGAAGACTATGTCCTCCCGTGCGAAGCTAACCGCGCCCTGATCCGCGTAATACTGGCTATACGGGACCGGACGCTCGGAGGAGACAGGGGAGTCGCGTGAGCATGAGGTTCGCCTTTTATGGCCGAGTAAGCACCGAGGACGCTCAAGATCGAGGCGAGCCGTAGTTGGCAGAAGCGACGGGCAGTCGATCTGATCGCTCCGCACGGGGGCGCAATCGTCACTGATTACTTCGATATCGGACAGAGTCGTTCTCTCCCGTGGAAGCGCAGGCCCGAGGCCTCGCGACTCCTCGCTGATGTCACGACCAGAGACCGCGGCTTCGATGCTGTAGTGATCGGGGAACCGGCCCGTGCCTTCTATGGGCCGCAGTTCGCCCTCACCTTCCCGGCTCACGCACTACGGCGTCGGCCTATGGGTGCCGGCGGTTGGCGGCGCGGTTGCCCCCGGCTCCGAAGCGCACGACTTGGTGATGACGCTTTTCGGCGGGATGAGCAAGGGCGAGCGTGCGCGAATCCAGATGCGCGTCCGTACGGCGATGTCCGCTCGCGCAGGACACGTCCCGATATCTCGGTGGTCGACCACCGTACGGCTACCGGCTCGTCGACGCCAGCCCGCACCCGAACCCTGCAAAAGCGAATCTTGGCCAGCGGCTTCACCGCCTCGAACGCGACCCGGTGACCGCTCCGATCGTCGAGCGGATCTACCGAATGTACGCCGATGGGGCTGGCCTGCGGTACATCGCGCAGCAGCTCACCGATGATGGCGTACCGTCGCCGAGCCAGTATGACCCGGCCCGGAATAGTCATCGCGATCCGCGTGGATGGTCCCATTCAGCGATCCGCGCGATTCTCGACAACCCTGCCTATCGGGTGTCCGCGTATGGGGCAAGCAGGAGAAATACGAGGTGCTGGTCGACCCCGATGACGTCGCCGCTGGGTATGCCACGCGAATGCGATGGCGGAACCATGGGGACTGGATCACCCCCGACCGGCGGACGCACGCGGCCTTGGTTTCCGATGAACTGGCAGAAGCTGTTCGTCTTCGGATACAGAGCCGGCGGGGTCCAGGTCTTGTATGCAGCAGAGAATCGACCGTGCCGTACGCGCTGCGTGGGCTGCTCTACTGCGCCGCGTGCGGCCGGCGTATGCAGGGCGCAGCGCGTCCAGGAAAGCAAACAACGCGCATTCTCTATCGCTGCGAGTTTGGTAAGTCGCGTTCGGTACCTGTCGATCTGAGCGATCACCCGCGCAGTGTCTACCTCCGTAAGGACGTGTTGACGCCTCGGCTCGATAACTGGATCGCCAGTCTTGCAAATCCTGACGACCTGGCGCGGGGGCAGGACATTGACCCAACTGCAGGGACCGGCTACGCCGCTCTGCAGCGCTAACTAGGTGAAGTGAATCACAAGATCGCTGCCTTGGTCAGCGCGGTGGAATCTGGTGTGGCCGTTGAGGATTTGACGGCTGCGTTACGGCGTCGCACCGCTGAACGTGACGAGCTAAGGGCCAGCCTTGAGCGAACTGAGCTGCCAAACGTCCTGTCGGCAACACAGATCAGCGAGATAGTCGAAGCGCTAGGTGGTTTATCTGCCGTACTTGGTGAGGCGACCGGGGCCGAACGCGCCGAGGTGTACGCGAGCTTGGGCCTGCGTCTTGATTACGACCCGCATCTTCAGCGAGTCACGGCGACTGCCGACTTAAGTCGTGTCGCCCGACGTGTCCGAGGGCGTTGTTGTCGGGGATGTCGGTCCAGCGTTGGTCGTTGGCTCTCCACATGCGGTCGCATTGGTCGCATTGATGGCGGAAGTGCGCGAGGTACGCCAGCGCAACGTAGAAGAGCCGATCACTGAATGCGGGGATGCGGCCGGCGATGACGGAGTTTGGTTGTTGTTGTAGGGATGGGGCCAGGTGATGATCGAGACGGTCAGAAACACCACTTCGGTGTTGCGCGCGTTCGGGTTTTCGCCGGGCACCATCAGCGGCGGATGCGCGTAGTCGACAGCGGCGATCCCATCGGCGTGGTCAGGTGCGCCCGCAGGGCATCGGTTGCCGGCGTGTGCATGTGCTGACTCTCCTTGCGGTACTGCAGGGTTTGCCGTGGCGTCCCGGGTATGGTCACGATCCCTTGTCCTGCTTGCGTGTTCGGCATTTGTGGCCGGTTGACGGCATCGGTTCAAAGCAGGTCTGGCGTCGCGGCGAGCAGGACAAGTGGCGGATGCCTTGTCCGCAGGTCACCGGCTGTCCGCATTCGGTGCACGCCGGCCATCGGGTCGCCGGTGGCGCGAAAGATGTTGGACGTCCTAGTGGTAGCGGCAGGGGACCGTCGGCGGGCACGATGCGTTCGGCGGTCCGCTGGCTGCCGGAGTGTTCCGGGTGTCGCCCGGCTCTCCGTAGGGGCTTGATGCGTGGTGACAGGTGCAGTCATGGTGTGGTGCACAGCCTTTCGCAGCCCCAACGGGAGCGTCGTTAGCGTTCGGTCAGCGTGGTGGTGCCGGTGAACGGGTCGGTGTAGGTGGTGTCGTGCAGGTGGCTCGGGATGGTCAAGACCGCAGACAGCAGTGCGAAGAATGTCCAGACGGCCAACAGGGACGCGGCGCCGGTGCCGACGATCATGGGCCACCAGCGGATGGTGGGCGGCGTGCGGAATCGGTTGGTGGTCGAGGGGGATACGCGGCGGCGCGGCGGCGGGGCTGGACTGGGGTCCAAGATGGTGACCATCGGTGCATGGGTGTCGGCGCCGAGGAACAGGGTGTCGTCGACGTCGCCGGCTTCGGGGGTGAGGGGCCACCAGTCGGACGAGCCATCAACGGCGAGCCAACCTTCGAGAAGGCCGTAGGCCGGCGGCCAGAAAGATCGCGGGCAGTTGTGCGACCAGCCAGGGGATCAGGATCGTGGCGGTGAGTGCGACCGAGGTGGGGTCGTAGAACGGCAGCGGAAGCGCGCAGGGGATGGAGGCCCAGATCAGGGCGGGGATGGGGTAGGCGCGTAGGCGTTCGGGAATGAGCCGGGTGAGTTGGTGGTAGAGGACTTTTCGAGTGCCCAGCCGATCGGGGCGATGGCGGCGCAGACCAAGACCAGAACGATTTCTACGGCGCCCACGCCGCTGCCGTCGAGGCGGTAGATCAGCGGTGGGGTGATTTTGTCGTCGTGGGGATCGGGCCGTGCGCCGACTTCGCCGCGGACGCGGGCGCGGATTCGCTTACCGAGGAGCTCGGCGCGGCGGGTTTGAAACATGAAAACGCCGGTGTGCGCGGCGATCCAGGCGCGGCGCTGGTCGTCGAAAACCTCAGCGGGCATTGACGTCGACCTCCTGCGGCGGCCGCATCTCGGCCAGCAGTTTGCGCACGTCGGTGAGGACTCGACGCTCTGCTCGACGAGGTCTTCGCAGACTTTCAGGACGGTCTGGACGTGGGCGGCGTCGCTGCTGGCGCATACCGGTTCGCCGCCGTCGAGAATCGCCGCCGAGGTGCCTTCGGCCCATCCGAGGGCCTGGTCCAGGCGGGTCAGTGTGCGCGTGGACAGGGTGCGGTCGCCGGTGGTGGCTTTGTGCAGGGTGCTGCGGTCCGGCCCGCCGCGGCGGGCGAGCTCGATGCGGCTCATCCGCAGGGCGCCGATGCGGATGGATACGTAGTGATCGAGCCGGGCCGGCCCTGACGATGGAATCTTCACACCCATGAAGCTACCTATTTTCCTCCTAATTCGTCTATCAATGTCGACATATTCACCCATAAACGTCTACTGTCACCCATGAAGCTACTCATGTCCGGGTTTCGTCGGTAGGACACGAGCGCCGGAGTAGACCAGGAAAGGCAGGGAAACCGTCATGAAGACGTTGATGGCGGCCGGGGCGGTTCTCGCCAGTGCCGTTGTGTTGTTGCTGAGCATCGTTGCGGCGCTGATCGCCGTGGTGGTGGACGCCATCGTCAAGC
Organism: Mycolicibacterium aubagnense; assembly: GCF_010730955.1. Classification (NCBI taxonomy): domain Bacteria; kingdom Bacillati; phylum Actinomycetota; class Actinomycetes; order Mycobacteriales; family Mycobacteriaceae; genus Mycobacterium; species Mycolicibacterium aubagnense. Next base: position 10,843 of record NZ_AP022578.1, read on the forward strand.
TGTTGCCGCTGATCGTGCTGGTCTTGGTCGCGGTGGCGGTGGTGCACTGGCGGCGGGGCCGAAAAGCGCAGCAGTGCGCCGATGATGCCCGGCTGCGCACCCAGTGGTCCCGAATCACCACTGAGCCTGCGGTGGCTCGTCCGGCGGTACCGCTGCCGGTCCGAAGCGCACCTCGCGGGCGGGTGTACCTGGTGCGCGGAGACGACAGCGGTTTGAGCAGCGGCCGCGAGGACGGCTACGTGAAAGTGGCCGCCGCCCAGCTGCCCCCGGCTCGCGATGCCCACGCTCCTGCGCGACGTACAGCGCGGCCGACCTCGGGGCGCGTACACCGGCGCGCGGTGCGGAGGGCTCGGCCGTGAGCATTGGTAGTGATAAGGACTGGCTACGTTCGATCGGCGTCAGCACCGCGGCTGAACGCAACCTGGACCCGGTGGACCTTGATGATGACGAGGCCGACCACGAACTACCGGCAGCGCCGACGCCAACCCCACCCTCGGCAGCGGCTGATCCCGAGGACGGCGCGCCCACGATCGGGGACTCCAGCGAGCCGGCTGGCGCGCGGCCCGATCAGGTGAGCCAGCGCCGGCCGATGTCGCAGACCGTGCGGGGGTGGCAGCCAACGGTGAAGCTGCACCGGGCAATTCAGATGATTCCGGCAATGATCCGGAACGCCGGTCGTGGCGCTTCAACCCCTGGGTCGCTGCGGTCTCACTCGGGGCCGTCGCCGCGTGCACGCTAGTGACCTGGGGCGTGACCGTGCTGACCTCTACGCCGGCGCCGCCCCCGTCTCGCCCTCAGGCCGCAGCGCGCATGCCGGTTCAGCAAGTGCCGCCGCCACCGACCGGCGCCAATCCGGCATCGGCCGACGCGCCGATTCCGTTCACTGCAAGCGCAGACTGCCCGGTCGGGTCGACGTCGGCCAACAGCCTCTCCGACCCTCAGGCCCTGGCCCCGTGGATTTGCGTGCGTCCTGTTGACGGGCAAGTCGTGCACATCGACCTGGGCCGGGACTACGTGATCACGGCTGTGGCGATCGTGCCGGGCGCGGTCAAACCCGGCCCGGGCGACCAGGGCGACCCGTGGTTATTGCACCGCGTGGTGAGCCGATTGCAGTGGGGCTTCAACGATCTGCAGCAGACAACCAAACCGCAGGACACCGGCAACAAGCGCGGCGAGGTGGTCATGGCGATCCCGAGTGTTCACGCATCGGCGATCACGGTCACGATTCAGCAGACCAGCCGACCGCCTGTAGCGGCACCGACCCCGACCGCACCGGCGGGCCCGGGCGGGGGAATGCTGGGATCGATTCTTGGCTCACCGAACAGCGACAATCCCCCGCCGGCGACCACTGCCAATTCCGATCCGGATTCGCAGGACCCCAGCGGCGGCACGTTCGCCGTCAGCTCCATCAAGATCATCGGACATAGGGCGAGCTGATGTCACCTATCACCAACACCTGGCGCAAGCGTCTGAGCACGGGGGGTCTCCTTACGCGCCGTACAGCGTTGGCCCTCTTGATCGGGTCGTCGTCGATCAACGGACTGCACATCGCCTGGAAGGCTGTGTTTCCGGACCCACCGCTACCGGTAGCGGCCATCGCGCACACCGTCGACAGCCAAGCCGATCTGGCGAAGGCCTTCGCGATCGACTGTGTGACACGGTATTTGACGAGTAGCGCGGTCGATACCCAGAACCTGGGGCAGTGCTTTCCACGCCCGGAGAAGTTCACGCTGCCCACCACGCCGGCAGTGATCGTGTCCAATGCGGGGGCCTACGCCAACCCGTGGGGCCCGTCCTTGCCGCACGTCACCACGTACGCGGTAGTGGTCGGGGTGACCGAGCAGGCGTATGCCACCGCACCCAGGGTACGCAACTACTTTCAGTTGTCGGTCGGGGTCTATGACCACGCCGCACCAATGGCTTTGGACAATCTGACCCCGATCGGGGCGCCCCCGACCGGGGTCAAGATTGAGCTGAACTACCCGGTGAGCATCCCGTCGAACGCGCCGCTGTTCACGATGCTCTCGGGGTTTGCATCGTGCTATCTGACCAATTCCGCTGGGCTGGAACGTTTTGTCACCACCGATTCGGGATTGCAGGCGTTGCACCGCTACGCGGCCGCGACCCTGACCACGGTGACCGCCGCGTCCAATCCTGTTGACAATCCGCCGGATAACACCGAACTGCAGGTGCGTTTAGAAGTGTCGACCCACGACGAGCAATACACCCCCGGTGATTGGTCGATCGCGGTGACGTTGCGTGCCAGCGGCGGCGCCTGGTTTGTCTCCGGTATCGACCCGGTACCGGAGATGTCCACCCATTCGACGGCCTCTCCGGCCGCGCCGACGGCTGCGGCACAGCCGAACTGAAACCCTTTGGAACGGAGCAGATCTGATGAACACCTTCAAAGACTTATTTCTCAGTTTCTTCACGTGGGCGTCGCACCACATTTACTTCTTCTGCGCGGGGTCGGGCTTGGTGGCCGCTGCGGTAGCAATCCTGCAAACGCTTGGGTACGGGTGGCGCAAGGGTGCTGCGTCGGGCATCGTCGCATTCTTTATTGCCGCGATCATGTCGTTCTTCTTCGTCAGCGGCGGCGACATCCGTGGGATCTACACCCGCAATTCGGCCCGCGCCGACACGGCGCGTTGCCTGGTCAATTCGAGTCCGTCGCAGGGTGTCTGTGTCTCGCGAACTGGCGGGAACGGTCTGCACATCGACCTTGGCCACGACTATCTGATCTCAGCCGTGGAAATCCGCGGAAATCACACCTAGAACACCGCAGGCAACAAGAAAGCCGGAACCGAAACCCTTTAGAACGGAGCACGTCTCATGGACTTCTTCACTTGGTTTCGCACAACGTGTATCTCGTTATCCTCGCAATTGGGGCGGTCCCAGCCCTGCTAGCGGGGTTCCTGGCGGCTCGACGGGGCAGATTTTGGAGAACAATCGCGTCCTCCGTCGTCGCATACGCCGGTTTCGTGTTCTTGTCGATTCTGGCGGTATACGCGCTCGGGGTTCGCGACGTGGGCGCTAGCAGCGACTCGGGCCATTCCGCGAGTGCGGGATGCTCAACGGATTCGACGCCGTCCGGCGGCCTCGCCGTTCCTCAAGCCCGCCCGGTGGATCTGCGTTCGCGATGTTGGCGGGCAACTTCTGCACATCGACCTGGGCCGGACCTACGTGATCACAGCTGTGTCGATCGCGCCCATAACACCGACGGCTGCGGCACAGCCGAACTGAAACCCTTTTAGGACGGAGCACTTCTCATGGACATCATCTCGGCATCACATCACGTGTACTACATCATCGCCGGGGTCAGCGCGACCGCGGCGCTGGCGATCGCCATCGTGCGCGGTTTGCATCACGGGTGGCGTAAAGGGGCTGGCGCGGGCATCGGCACATTCTTCGGTTTCGTGTTCTTCTCGATCCTGATCGTCAACGCCGTCGGTATCCGCGACTGGGGTAACACCGAGTTCCAAAAGGACACCGGCATCCACTCCGACCGCAGCAGTGTGTACGGCCGATGACAGTCACCCAGAACAGTGGAACGGTGGCAGCACCGGCCGTCGGTGATACCGCAAAAACGTGGAGCGGTATCCGCGACGTCGACATCGCTGTCGGCGAGGACGGGTCCGGCAGCCGCTGGCCCGGCGGCCCGTACCGTAAACCCGAGCTGATTGCGATCGGCGTCATCGTGGCTCCCACGGTGACTTGGGCACGGGTGAATATGGACTCGGGTTATGCGCTGCCGGTGTTCCTTGGCGGTCTGGCCGCCGCCGTGGTGGCATGTTTTCTTCTGCGTCTGGTGTTGCCGAAATCCCGCCCGTCACTGAGTATTCGGTGGCGATGGTTCAAGAATTCACTGTTTGCTCCGCACCTGGTCAGTACGTCCTACGACGGCGGCTCCAGCCTGAAAGGGGCGCGAACCGACGCCGATCTCGATCCACCGAAGCAGGTCATCGGCAATATCCGGTTCACCGCATCGGGGGTGACCGCCGAATACCTTGTTGAGGGGTTGGCGGTGACGATGCGCTCGCTGGCCACGCACGAGCGGGCAGCCAAGCTGACGCGGCAGATGGGTCGCAATCTGCCCTCGGGCAGCCGACTGTCCGGCATGATCAGCGCCGATGACCAGGACCGGATTTTGCGCAACATGGTGGGCCGGTACTCGCGGGTAGAGCAGTGGGTGTCGTACTGCCGTTTGTGGGTGCCTCGAATTGCCAACCCGCTGGACAAGGAACAGAAAGGCCGCGAATATCTCGGGCCCGTGCGTCGACAGCTGTGGTTGTCGATTCCGGTGGACTCCGGACGCGAAGGCCGCACCGTGGGCGGGCGCTCGCAGAAGGCGTGGGATTGGATCGCCGGTCGCGACCATGACTCCGACCAGTCGGTGGGCCGCTATCAGACGCTCGCCGCCGACATCATCGGGTCACTGCCGGACGAAATCGGCTTCACCCCGGCGACACCGGCACAGATTCGTTGGCAGTATCGCCACCAGGTGGGCCTGGGCGTCGATCACACGCCGATGCCCGGACGAGGTGGCCCGACCACGTTGCAGCAGGCTGATTTTGGGCGTGTGGGACTCGACGAGGGCGCCAACATCGGCCGGCGCGGGTGGTGGCCGACGATGCGTCCGGTGGTGCGGGTCTATGACCCAGCGAACCTGAGCGCACCGCCGAGCTATCAGAGCTTCCTGGTGATCAACCACTTCCCTGAATCCGGGTTGAAGTTCACCGGCGCCGCCTATCTACATGCCCTGGACAACGTGTCCGCCCCGGCGGTCATCGATTGGCTGCAGGACCTGACGGTGCGGACTCCCGAACAAGCCCAGAACCTCAACAAGACCAACGCCAAGAACATCAAAGATCAAGGCGTGCAACGCGGTAACGACGAGGATTCCGGTCGGGAGCTCGCCGGCAAGCTGCGCGGGACACGCGAATACGGCAGGGAGCTGCGCCACAATCCCAGCGAACGCGAGCTCGACGTCGCCGTGGTTATCGCGGTCGGCGCCGACTCACCGCATAACCTGGAACAGGCGGTCAAGAAGATCGGACAGGAACTCGACCAGGTCGGCATCAGCTTCGTGCGGTTCCGTGGATCACAAGCTGAGTTCTGGAAGGCTTGGAATCAGGGCAGCGACCATAACGGCCCAGTTGAGGAATTTCGGGACCCGACGACCGCGCACCGCTGGTCGCGGTTCATGCCGCTGCTGACCGAGCGGGTCGGCAACTCGACGGGCAGCGCGCTGGCAGTCGATCAGAGCACGATGCGCCCCCGCATCATCTTGCACGACCCCGAAGGCGCGGCGGCACGCAACCACAACACCGGCACCGGGGTGGTGGGCGATCCGGGGAGCGGAAAGTCCGCCGCGACAAAGAAATCCGGCGTCGAGAAGGTCAAGCGCGGCGCTCAGATCGTCGCGTTCGATCCCGGTCCGTTGGAGGAGTGGCGCAAGGCTTTCCGCCATGTCCCCGGTGCTGTGGCGTACAACCCGACCAAAGACCGTGTGTGCGTGGACTTTCCGTACGAGGAAGCAGGAGACGTGGCGGCGGACCATCTCTTGCCGATGATCGGTGTACCCAACCACAGTCGCATGCAGGCCGAATTCACGCTGGCCGTGCGCCCGGATCACCGCACGGGCAACGGCATTCATAGCAGTCGCGGGCTGATCGAATACCTGCGGCGCCAACCGAACCCGGACGAAAACGAGCTGCTGATTCGACTGGAGGCGGCCGCCGCGTCCTCGTACACCCGCGCGGTGTTTGACGACAGCCGCGAGCCGTATCGGCCCGGCGGTAACCCGGCGACGATCTGGCTCACCAACGGCTCGGCCTGCCCGACGAGGAAGACATCGCCGACCCTGAGAAGTACCGTCGGCTGCAACTGCGCCAGCTGGCTGGGATGGCCATCTACGGGTTGTTGATCGACCTCGAGCAGCGGTACATGTTCGCCAATCCTCAGCAGTACAGCGAGATGATCTTCGAGGAAGCCAAAGAAATGCTGGCCTACCCGGCAGGGGCGCGCACCGCCCACAAAATCACGTTGCAGGGCCGCAAGCACGCCACCGGCGGGACGTTCATCGTTCAGGACTACCGACACATCGAAAATATGGGCGACAAGTTCCTCACCCAGAAATGGCTGTTCCGCATTTCGGACCCGGAGCTGGCCGAGAAGACGTTGCGGTGGGCCAAGATTGACCCCTCGCTGTATCCCGACCTGATCGAGGCCTACGCCAACGACACGTCCCCCGCCGATAGGCGCGACATTGGCAGCGGCGACATCGAATACGGGCAGGTTCACCCGTCTCGACGCGGCGAAGGCTTCCTCATCGACGAGTTCGGTGAAGCGGCCCGAGTCAAGTTTTTCGGCGCCGCCACCGACGAATTGGCCGAGGACTTCGACAGCACGCCGACGGTGGGACAGGCAGCATGACCATGACCGAGAAGTTCGCGGTGTGGCTGGCGCTTCATCCGCGCGTGCGCCGGCCACTGATGCTGGCGTGCGGCCTGCAGTTCTTGTCGTTGTGGGCGTTGATGGCTGCCCCGCACGCCGTGGCCGAGACCGGTGCGGCGGGGCTGGGCTGGACAGGTTTGCATGACACCTATGGGGTGCCGCTCAAGGACTACTTCCTGTCGGTGGTCAGTACCAGCGAGGCTGCAACCAACAACGGTCAAGGCGTCAGCTTCACCGACCCGAGTACGTGGGTGAAATGGATCGGCTCGGCGATGACAACCGCGACCACCCACGGCGCGATCGCTACGGTGCTCACCACCGAAGCCGCCGCGATGGTGTTCATCGCGGGAGTTGCCTTGTGGTTCCTGCGGTTTACGTTGTCGAGCACGTGGCTGGTCACCATCGCCCAGATCGGTCAGCCGGTCTTCGCGGCGGTCCACAAGTTGGTCGATGACATGTGGCTCGGCCCGATGGCCGTGGTGCTGTGCATCGCGGTCGGCGCCGCGCACTGGGCACGCGGCCGCCATGGCAGTGCTTGGTCGGTGTGGGGCACTGGGGTGGTTATGGCAGTTCTGCTGTTGACCTTGTTCCGCAACCCGGTTGAGGATCTCTATTCCGATCACGGCATCATGGCGATGGGCCGCTCTACCGGCTTCGATCTGGCCCTGATGGCCCGCAACGGGAGCTACGTACCGGGTCAGGGCCTCGACGCCCAGCTCGATCACCTGACCTCGAACATTGTCACTGCCGCGGTGCGCTGGCCCTTGCAGGCCTTGAACTTCGGGACCGTGGTCGACAACCACGGAAACTGCGCCGACGCCTGGTCGACCGCGATTCGCAATGCCAACGGACAAGGCGACGGCCCGGCACACGCTATGGGCCCTGCCGGCGACCAGCAGGGCGGCGTATGTGGATATACGGAGGCTCTGGCACATGCGCAGTTCCTCGGCGCCAACGACATGATGCTGGGTGCCGTATACGTGCTGATGATCACCTTGTTCTCGCTGTTCCTGACGTACGTCGGTGTGACGGTGATGCTGGTGGGCCTCAAGGCCCTGTTTTTCGGCATCATCGTCGGCCCAGCGTTTCTATTCGGTATCGCCGGTTTGGCTCGCGCACGCGTTCGCCAAGCATTGCGGGTGGCAGATCGGTATCCACGCGGTTGAAATGACGGCGTTCACCGCGTATCTGGGCATCGTGACCGGCTGGATCATGTGGCTTCTCACCACCAGCAGCGTCGGATCGCCCGACGCGATGGTGACACCGCGGATGATCATGCTCGGGCTGAGCTCAGTGGTGGTCGCGCTGCTGTTCCACTTCATCGACAAGAAGTTTCATGCTGACGGGCTGGGAACGATCGGGCACTACGTCTCCGGCGCTTACCACGCCACCGCGGGCGCAGCCCGTGGACAGTACGACGATGCGCGCTCGGCGGTGGACCAGGGCCGCAAGGCACACCGCCGGTACCGCGATTGGCGGAACCGCGGCATCGACGACGACTACGACTCGGAGGAAGACGAGGTGCGAGCGAGCGCCGAGGCGGAGAAGTCCGCTCCGGGCTTCGACGTGGTCAAGCCACGGCCCACCGACGGCGGGGCGTCGGGCGGTGCAGCGAAGTCGGGCAAGGCTGCTGACGCGGGCGCGGCGGCCACGGAGGGAGCTGAGGTTGCGGAGGTCGGGACGGTAGCCGCTGAGGGGGCGGCTGCCGTCGTCGCGCCGGAGGTGGTGTTGCCCGCTGCGGCGGCCGTTGAAGCTGCACACCTGGCGCACCGGCACCACGACAAGCGCTCCGGACAGGAACATGCGCCGCACGATGGCGGCCGTCACCACAGCAACGGGGCACGGCCTGAGCCTGGGTACCAATGGCCTGACGCCGAAGCCGCCCCGCCCACCGACGCGGACTATGACTTCCTCAACGAGACCACGGGGCGCGAAGCCGCGTATCCGACGGTCGCGGCTCGCTCGCAGTCTGTGGATACCAACGGGCGTCGTCCGAGCAAGGTGTGGGATCAAGACACTCCGTCATCAGGCGGTGACGGCAGCGGCGGGTACGACGTAGCGGCCACCGGTCAGGAGGCCCCGGGGATCGAACACTTGGCCGGCGGCGGAGCCGACGACGATCCGGCCCTAGAATTTCCTTCAACGCCAGCGCGGCAGGACATAGATCCGACCAATGCGAAAGGCCCTAAGCAGTGAACGCTCGCAACTACTTCGATGACGGTGTCGCTCGCCTGGGCCTGCATTCGGGATCAGCCGACATGGCAGCGGCCCGTGAATCGTTCCGGCAAGCAATCACATCAGAGCCCAAGATGTGCGATGCGTGGATGGGTCTGGCGATGAGCGGCGAGGTGACCGTGGAGACGCTGCGCGGCGCTTACGAGTCCCGCGACTACCTGCACTGGGAGGTACGACGCCTCGGGCTGGGTGAAACCGACCTGGCCCCGACGGTACCCACCGCCGGGTACATCACCATCTACCCCTACACCGGTGCCTTGATTGGTATAGCGCTGGCGGCGCTGCTCACCGTGGAGCGCCAATTCGGTCAGGCCGAGCAGTTGCTCGCCGAGATCGACCTCACGGGCGAGCTGCCTTCCACGGCTCTGCTGCGCGTGTACGTCGGTGCCTGCCTCTACTACGTAGCGCGGCGGTGGGACGACTTGTTGGGTTGGACCGCACAGCCGATCCCCTCAGTTAGGCCGGACATCGTGGGCGCGGCCGCCGCGTTGTTGACGGGTATTGCGCACACCGGGCTCGGCGAATACGGCGAAGCACTCCAACACCTGCAACGCGTTGACACGATCGCCGAGCAGGCCGGCATCGGCGGACCCGATGGCCCCGCGGCGCTGATTTTGTCCGAAGCGGCGTTTCAGCGCGGCATGTGCCAGCGCTCGCTAGGCAAGGAGGACGCCGCTCGCACCGCGTTCGCTCAGGCCACCGCCAACGGTGTGCCGCACAACGAAGCCGTTGCGGCGCTGGCGGACCCGACCTACACCGCCGTGGTCACCACGCGCGAAGTACTCGCGGCGCGCACCAATCGGTGGGACGAAACGTCCGGACCGACGGTGGCCGAGTTCAGTTCCTCGCGACAGCAGGAAGCACGCGCGAAGGCTCTCACCGATGCTGAGGCCGAACTTGACAAGTTCATCGGTCTCGACGAAGTCAAAGACCACGTGCGCGAGCTCAAGGCCGTGCAGATGTTCGACCAAAAAATGGCCGCCAGAGGCGTCCAGATGGGTGAGCGCTCCGCTCTGCACGCGGTCCCGGGCCCGCCCGGTACCGGTAAGACCTCGATTGCCCGCGTTGTGGCAAAGATTTACTTCGGCCTCGGGATTCTCGACTCCCCGGAGGTGATCGAGAAGTCTCGGCCTGATCTAGTCGGCGGCGTGATTGGCGAGACCGAAGCCAAGACTGGAGCAATACTCGCACAGGCCAGGGGCCGTGGGCTTTTCATCGATGAGGCCTACACTCTGTTCATCGCCGATAACGAGCGTGACTTCGGACGCCTCGCAATCGACATCATCATGAAGTTCGCCGAAGATCACCGCCACGACACCGTGATCTTCCTCGCCGGTTACCGAGACAAGCTCGATGGCATGTTCGGCTACAACCCGGGTATGCGGGGACGGTTCCCGAACATGCTCGAATTCCGTTCCAACACAAAGTCTGAGCTGGTGGCCATCGCCGAGACGATGACCGCTCAAAGCCCGTTCAAGCTTTCCGCCAGCAAGCGGATGGCGTTCAATCTTTCCGCCGAAGCGCGGGCGGCATTCGCAAGCACAGCCGAATGGGCCTGCAACTCGACATCGCCGGACCCCGAGGTCCCGGCCATGGTTGATTACATCAACAACGGTCGATTCGCGCGCAACGTCATTGAGGCCGCCATCGTCAAAGCCAAGGTCCGCGTCATGCTCGACGAGGCGATCGACGTCGACACTGCCGGGTTGGACACAGTGCTAACGATTTCCGAGGTGGACATGAAGTCCGCTATCGCGCAAGTTCTGCGCATGTATAACGTTGCCGTGCAGTAATTTTCAGTTGTGTCCCAGAACGCCGCTCAGCCATTGCTGGAGCAGAATATGCACGGGTCGCCGTGTTCGCTTCCGTAGTCGGCGTAGCCGGCGACGGTGCTCACCACGGCGGCTGCGGCGGCTTCATCGAGCATCGGGATGGCCGGGTCAGCGCTGGGCCAGTGAAGGGCGCCGATGCTGGCCACCAGCGGCATGCGGTCATGAGGGCTGGCCGTGATGTCGGCCGCAGCCCTGCCATCGACAAACAGTGTGTACATGTCGTGCTTGGGGAACCCAAAGTTCAGCCGCAGTACCCACCAACACCGGTCTTCGTGCGCAGCGAACGGAAAGTGCTTGTGTCCAGTTGCTCGCCACAGTGGCAGAGCCGCGGTGTCGATCGCCGCACCTGGATTGGGTGCGAAGTTGCTGCCCATGGCGCCGATCCTATGCGCAGATCGATCCTGATGCGGGCGTGCGGCTACGGTGGCGCCGTGGTAAACCCGGCCCCGACACTGTCCCGCACCTGCGCGGGATGGGCCAGCACCGCTGGATTCACCGTCGGCACTCACGAGTGCGCGACCACGCTGCGACCCACGACCGGTCACGGCACCAGTTGGTACCAAATCCGCGACCGCGGGCAAGGCCGGGTCGAGCTGACCGAAATCGACGCAGACGGGGATGAGCATACCGAGCTCTACGCCGCAGGCATCGACATCTTGGAGCGCTTCCTCATCGGTCCGCTGGTTCTATAGCCACTGACTTGTTGTTGCTATGCTCGCTCCACCCTCGGGCTGGGAGCCAACATGCAGACATGGTCGGTGGTTCGCTACGACATCAACGTGCTCGCTCACGGTTGGCCGACGGAGATCACGGGCCCGATTCCTGACATCGGCGACGTGTTGTCGCGTTGGAAAGACGTTGATGGACAGCGCTTTCTCATACGCAGCGACGGGTTTGTCGATGTTCGAGTCAACGCGTTCTTGGCTTCCGCTCGGATGCGAGTGCTTGCGAGTAACACAAACCGTGACTACGCACAGTCGCTGTGTTTGTGGCTGAACTTCTTGCAGACCAGTGGACGCGTGTGGTCTGAAGCGACCGAGGAAGACACAGAGGATTTCGAGTTCTGGAGGCGCACCGACCCGAACAACCTGACTCCTGTTGGCGCTTCGGCTTTTTCGAAGGATATTGCGGCGTGCAAGAAATTCTATTCGTGGGCCGCGGAGCGGTTCGCAGATGTCGTCGACATCTTCCTGTCCGTTGATTCGCCGCCGTCTAAGCGGTCGGCCAGAGTTCGATGGCTCGATCCTGCCGCGGTAGATCGTTGGCGCGATGTTGGGTTGCGTGGCCGGGATCTTCGGGGCCACAGGGACCGATCGTGCCGCACCCGCAATGAGCAGCGCGATGTCGCGTTTTTCGACGGACTGTATGGAACGGGGTTACGGCTGTCGGAATGGGCTTCGGTCACGATCGATGAACTTCCAACACTGGGTGTCGACCGGCCCTTCTATAAGTGTCACTTGGCCGACAAATGTGCCAAGGGTGGCTATGGCCACCCGTATTGGATGCCGCGGCACGTGCTGGCGGGGATTTGTGCGTATGTGGAGGGTTCCAGGGCCCGGGCTGTTCGCGGCGCCCAAGAGAGCGGTCGCTACGCGCAACTGGGCGACGCGATCGTCGTGGGCGTCGCGAAGCGACCAGGAACGGTAAGACTGCCCGACGGTAACGGTGGATTCATCGACCGCGCTTGGAACACGACCGGTCCAGCGTTGCGCCGCAGGCTATTTCGCCGCACGCAAGCTGGTCTGGAGCCATTGTGGTTGTGGCTGAACGAAAATGGTCTCCCGCGCGACGCGCACGGATGGCACCACACGTTCGCTGCAGCGAACGATCGTATCGCCGCACTGGGTGTGGAGAACTTCACCTGCACACCGCATATGCTGCGGCACTCCTTCGCCCTGCGGTGGTTCTCCATTGGGAAACTGGTCTATTCCTCGAGACTCGGTCACCTCTCAGAGGAGGAGGCCCGTGATTTCCGAGTCCAATTCGGTGATACCTGGCACCTGGTGCAGACGATGTTGGGGCACCGGCATGTCGAAACTACCAGGAACGTCTACCTGAACGCTCGGGAATTGCATCTGATGGGCGAGAATCACCTGGTTGCCTGATGGAGTCGGGGTTTTAGGCTAGCGGATATAGGGCATGAAAAGGGCTGCTGGCCAGTCTATTTGCCAAAGTGATCTCGTTTGATGCATGATTCGATCACTGTTCGGTGGCGTTGGGGGTCGGGTTGCGGCAGGTTGATCTGGCTGGGGCAGCACATCTGGAGCTGGTGTCCGGTATCGCACACCTGCGTCCGCAAGATGCGATGGCGGAGGCGATGTTTCGTGGCTGGCGTGCTCAGCAGGCTGCTCGGGGCTTCGTGAGGAGACAGTCACGGCGCGGGAGAAGCTGGTCCGTCGGTTCATGGATTTCGTCAATGACTATCCGTGGCAGTGGACCCCGACGCATATCGACGAGTGGTCGCTCTGGTTGGTCAGCGAAGCACCTGGCACCGTCGACGATCCGCGGCTACCAATGCTCGTTACGGCTGTTCAGCGAGTTTCTGATCGACGGCCGCTACGGGTGGGCGTTGGCATGCGAGGAAGAGTTCGGCACCCATCCGGTGGCGATCTGCCACGAATGGAACACGATCGCGCATTTGAACGACTACGAGGGTCGGCCGGAGGCCAGGCCGTTCACACGTGAGGAGATGCAGCGGTTCCTGGACTACGCCGACGACCAGGTCGATCGTGCGGTGCGGGCGAAACGTAAAGGGGCTGCTTTCCGCGATGCCACCGTCTTCAAGGTGATCTACGGGTGGGGGTTGCGTCGGACCGAGACCGCCAAACTTGACCTGGTGGATTTCGGCCGCAATCCTGCGGCGCCGCAGTTCGGCAGGTTCGGCACGCTCAACGTGCGTTACGGCAAGGCGAAACGGGGACAGCCGCCGCGGCGGCGGAACGTGTTGTCGGTGATGGATTGGGCGGTAGAGGCGGTCGCTGATTATGTCGAGAATGTGCGGCCGAAGTTCGGCTGCCCCGATCATCCGGCGCTGTGGGTGACCGAGCGGGGCGGGCGGATCAAGGCCGCGGAGATCAACGCTCGGTTCGTCTCCTATCGGGATGCGCTGAAGTTGCCGAAAGACCTTGTGCCCCACTCAATCCGTCACTCCTTTGTCACGCACCTCACCGAAGATGGTGTTGACCGGCGGTTCATCCAATCCCAGGTTGGGCACGAATGCGACAGTTCCACGGCCATCTACACCCACGTCAGCTCCGATTTCATGAACACCATGCTGCACAAGGCGCTCGCGCCCGTGCTTGGTCGGACCCCTCCAGCAGACAAGGACTGATGATGCCCGCCAAGCTCGACTACCACTGGCATCTGCGCACGGTCATGGCCGCCGGCGGCATGTTCGCGACCACCGATCTGATCGAGCCGCTGGAGCAGCGCGGCATCACCTTGTCGTCCAGTCAGGTCTACCGGCTCGTGGTCGAGCGACCCGAACGGCTGAGCCTGAAGATCCTGATGGCGCTGCTGGACATCCTCGACTGCACGATGGACGACTTGATCGAGCCGGCCGTCTCGGCCCGAGCGGGCGCCCGCGGAAGAAGGCGGTCGGCGCCGAAGCCGGCCTCGGGGGCTTGCGACCCAAGCGGGCGCGCATTCGCGGCGCCGAGTGACCACCAGCGATCGGTCGGTTTCAGACCCGGTCGGGTTCATCACGGACTTGGTCGCGGCGGTCGATGATCGGCTCACACTCGAGCGGGCCAGGTCCGTCATCACCCGCGTCGCGGGTGGGCGAGCGAAATCGCGGCGCCTGGCAGCGTTTCTTGCCCAGCGCCCAGCGGTGCTGACCGATGGACGCTCTCCGGCGCCGCGGGCGGTCGGTGACCTGCTGATCGCCCTGAGAAGGCCGGCGCAGAGGTTTCGCCGCCGGTCTGCGCCGAGTGCGGCACGCCGATGCGGACCCTCCAGCGTCGTGGTCAGGACTGGTTCTGCGGGGCCTGTAGCGTGCGTCCGGCCCCGTGTGCGGCCTGCGGGCAGCTTCGGCATGTCTCGACCCGGGATCGCGCCGGTGGGGCCCGCTGCGCGCAATGCCCTGACCGCGACGACCGCGATCCGATCTCGGTCATCCACACCGTGGTGGCCCGGCTGGATCCGGCCGTCGACCGCGACCTCGTCGCCAGTGCGGTCAGCAGACTTGCGTCCCGGCCCGCGCATCAACGCAAGGTCGCCTGGGCCTTGGAAGCTGCACCCGAATTACTCACCGGCGCCGGGCATCTCGCCCCATCCGGGCGATCATCCCGCTGATCGATGCCCTGCACGCAGCAGGAGTCGCCGGGATCGTGCGGCCGGCATGCCCGCGCTGCGGTCGCGTCGTGCGGATCGACAAACCTCTTGACGGGCAACGCGTGTGCCGCACCTGCATCGCCCACACCCGCATCGAAGAATGCGCACGCTGCGGCGCGCGCCGCGAACCGGCCACTCGTGACCAGCAGGGCCGACCACTATGTCCAAACTGTTTGGTCACCGACCCTGACAACCTCGAAGACTGCCTCAACTGCGGTCGCCGCCGTCCGGTCAGCCTCCGGACCCCAGACGGGCCGATCTGCAGCACCTGCCCGTCCTTGCCGACCGCTTCCTGCTCGATCTGCGGCGACGAAAAGCCCTGCGGCACATCTCGAATCACCGGCCGACCATGGTGTCCTGCCTGCCAGCGCCGCACCGCCCGATGCAGCTCGTGCGGACGGACCGCCGCAGTGATCTCGGGCACCCTCGCCCAGCCGCACTGCGAGGACTGCACCACCCGCGCCATCTGGCGCGATTGCTAACCTGCAGCGACCCGTCCTATCCGCACCCTGGTCAATGCGTTCGATGCCGAATCAATCAGCGTCTCAACGAGATCATCGGTCCGCCGTCGGCATCGCTTCATCCGGGGCTGCAGGCTTTGCGGCACAACATCGCTACCGCAGAACACCCCATCACCGCCATGCGATGGCTGAAGAAGAAGTCCGTCGCGCCGGTGCTGGCCGATCTCGCTGCCGGGCGCAGGGCGTTGACCCACGAAGCGCTCGACGAGCTGCCCCACAGTCAGCCTCTGGCGCACCTGCGCCATGTCCTCATCGGCGTGGGCGCCCTGCCGCGACGCGATGAGCACATGGTCCGCATCGAGCGGTTCATCGATCAGACCCTGGCTGCGCACGCGAACCTCGAGCAGCGGCAGGCGCTGCACCGCTACACGGTCTGGCACCTGATCCGTCGACTGCGGCAACGCAACAACGGGCACGCCATCACCATCCAGCAGTTCAACTCGGTGCGCCAACGCACCCACGCGGCCATCGCCTTCCTGGACTGGCTCACCGAACACCAGCTCACCCTCGGCAGCTGTCAGCAGGCCGACCTGGATCGCTGGCTCACCGACGCCGCCGCGACACATCGCGGGGCAGCGGGACACTTCATCCGATGGGCGCACAAGAACAAGCTGACCAGCGTCCGCATCGGCGCACACCGCTGGATGGGCCCCACCCGACCGCTCGATGACCAGAACCGCTGGAACATCGCGCGCCGCCTGTTGCACGACGACAGCCTCAAGCCCGATGACCGGCTGGCCGGCCTGCTCGTTCTCCTCTACGCGCAGACACCGGCTGCGATCTGCCGAATGACCATCGTCGATATCGAACTCGACGCTGATCCGGTCCGGCTGCACCTCGGCAGCTCGCCGATACACCTACCCGAGCCGGTTGCCGGCCTGGCCCGATTGAATATGTCAAATCGCAAGGGCCACGCAACCATTGGCGCGCTGACCCCCTCGATCTGGCTCTTTCCGGGCGGCCAACCCGGCCGGCCCATCAGCACCGGCCAGCTGACCCAACGATTGAACCGACTCGGCATCCGTCCCGGCGCCGCCCGCAGCACCGCACTGTTTCAACTCGCCACCGAGATCCCGGCAGCAATCCTGGCCCGCACCCTCGGCATCCATACCGACGTCGCCGTCTCCTGGCAACGCCTCTCCGCCGGCGACTGGACCAACTACGCCGCCGTCATCAGCAGCCGACCACAATCGCTGGCCCGCAACACGGAAACACGGGCATAGTGCCTACATGCGACACACCCCAACAGTGAACATCCCGGGGCTGGTTCTGGTCGCGAAATCGGACGCCGTTTCATCGCGAATCTCGACAATACGTAGGTGTGGGGAAAGTTCGAGTCCGTGAAATATTACGTCACCGCGGGTCTTTGACGGACGGCATGGGGTGTGGTCTCTCACTGGCGAAGAAGTACAGGCCGATGACCGCGGCGAGTGCCGCCCGGTACTGAACGTGGCCAGTGCTGCGGTGAACCCGGTGGTGAGCAGCGCTTGGAACAGGAGGCTTCCGGCGCCGAAGCCGATGAACAGGGTGCAGACGTTGAGGCCCATCGCCTGGCCGCGTTGGGCGGACAGCTGGGTGACGATCCCGGCCAGCAGCGGCTGGGTCAGGTCGTAGCCCAGGGACAGCATGCCGACAGCGAGGGCAGCCAGGATCAGCGGAACAGGGAGTGCGAGGAGCAGGGCGGCAGTGGACGCGACGGCCAGACCGAGGGGGATGAGTCGGGTGCGCCCGTATCGGTCGGCGAGCCGGCCGATGGCAGGACCGAAGAGGAAACCGGGAACGCCGTAGAGCAGCAACGCCAGGCCGATACCGACCAGCGTCAGACCGAATCGCTGGCTGAAATAGACGCCCAGCCAGGTATAGATGCCGGAGTGGATCACCGCGTTGATCAGGACATAGCCGTAGGTGCGGCGGGCACGCTGTTGGCGCAGCAGCGTGAAGTAGCCGCGCGCGATCTGCCCGACGCTTCGACGCTGCAGCGCGGACCCACCCTGCAGCTGCGAGCGCCGAAGCGTAAGTGCCACAAGCACGATCGCGGCGAGCCCGGCCACCCCGAGAAACAGACCCTGCCAGCCGATCAGCGGTTCCAGCAGCGCCCCGGCACTGGAACCGAAGGCCATACCGCCAGCCATCGCGCCGAAAAGCCAGCCCAGCGCATGACCGCGCCGCTCGTAGGGGACACATCACCGATCAGGGCCAGGGAGATCGGCACCACCCCGCTGGCGCCGAGCGCGGTCAGCAGCCGGAACGCGATAAACATGCGGGGGCCATCGGCCAGGGCGGTCAGCGCGGTGAGCACGACGAACCCCGCAGCAGACCCCAGGATCACCCGTTTCCGGCCGATCCGATCCGAGAGCGGACCCCACAACAAGGTCATCGCCCCGTAGGGCACCAGGTAGGCGGGAACAGCGAGCCCAAGCAGATCGGTTGAGCTGCCGAACTCGTGCGCCAGTTGCGGAATGAGCGGCGCCACCATGAACGCCTGAAAGAAAATCAGGAACGTAGCGGCGGCCAAAGTCCGCAACAACCATTCCCGTGACCGCTGCGGTGAAGCCGGGGACGACAACGCGTGCCTCCTCTTTGCTCAGATCGCTGGCAATGCGTGCCGGCGGCAACCGGGGTGAGGTCACTGTCAGGCCCCACCCCGGTGCGTTGGTGCCTAGCTGACTTTCTCCATCGTCTGTCCGCAGCAGCAGGTCGGATTCTGCTGTCCCTGACAGTCCGGCGGGGCACTCTTAGTCACCGTCACCTCGCATCCGCATTCGGGCACCGGGCAGCGATACACCTCACCCTCACGAAATGGCATGATCTACCTCCTTGTCGTGTTGTTCCAGCTAGACGACAGTAAGAGCTGGCCCTCGGGGCCAGGTCAAGTTGATCAGGAGGAAATCATGGCCTCGGACACTCTCACCGCCGGGCAGGCCGCCTCCCGCGCCGGCATCACGCGCAAGGCGCTGCGCTTATACGTGGCGAAAGGCCTCGTGGACGAACCCCCGCGCACCCCGGCCGGCTACCGCCTCTACGGCGCCGACGACGTCGCCGTGCTCACCTTCATCCGTCAGGCCCGCACACTGGGCCTACGCCTGGATGACATCGCCGCCATCCTGGACATCCGCCGTCACGGCTCGGCGCCATGCACCGCGGTTCGCGCGTTCATCGACACGCGCGTTGACGAGATCGATGCCGCGATCGCCGACCTGCGCGCCCTACGCCGCAGTCTCGTCAACACTCGAAATGCCCATCCAGTCGACGGTGCCACCGCGACCGTGCCGGCCACAATATGCCCCATCGTCGAGCACACCACCGAAAGCTGACCACAGGTTCCCCGACCGATCCCACTGACCGTGGGGCGGTTCCCATCCAGCCGACACTGCGGCAATCAAGATGACGTCAATATGGCGATAAGCGATCTTGAAACTCCACCAACACCGCCAGAATTCGCGATCAACTAGCGTCAGAATTCGCGATCAATGCCACGGGCATTCGGACAGTTCTGATATCCGACGTCACCATTAGAACCCTTCCGGGCGCTCGACGTCGAGGTGTTGCTTGCGCAGACCCAGGGCTTACCGGTGGCGGGATTGATGGCCGAACTTTTCGGCGGCCACGCAATGGTCCTCGGAGACCCGGTGGCGCGCAAATGAGTCGGCGTGGTCGCGCCGCTCGGCTTCCCGAACCAGCACACGCAACACCGCGCGGTGTTCTCGCCGACGGAACGACGGTCCGCTGCTTCGAGGACGGCAACAGTCAGCCAAAAGACTTCGACTGTTCACGTTTGCCGGTGAGCCCGGAGCTGCAACGCATGTTTGCCGAGGCGTTCGCCAAACGCACAGGCCCGGGCGGCACTTTACGGTCGATGGCGTCGATCGGCGACGCGTTTCGAGCGATGCACCACTTTGCGCAATATCTTTCGGGTCTACCGCGTCCACCCGTGAGCCGATCGGGCCTGCGTCCGCGCCACATCGACGGCTTCTTGGCCGAGCGTCGCGCTGCGGGTGCCATCTGGAAGCTCACCGAGGAGTCGCGCGGAGTGAAAATGACTCTGCGCCAGCTCGATTCGTGGAATCCGGACATGGTGGCCAAACTCGCCGAGCCCCATCCGCGACCAGTGCGGTCCGGTAAGCGTCACCAGAGCTACAGCCGTACCGAATTCCAGCGGATCGCCGCAGCGGCGCGCGCCGACCTGCGGCGGGCCGCGCAACGCATCCGAGATAATCGTGCGTTGTTGGAGCAGTACCGATTGGGCCAGTTAGATGATCCGACCCGCCGACTCGAATTGCTCGACTATGTGGAACGGCACGCCGACGTGCCACGCCGAGGCGGCGACTTCCCGAGCAAGGCGCAGTTGACTGCCAAGTGGGTGCGCGGTTTCGGAGGGACCCGGGACATCATTCGGTGGGCACATTTGAATCCGCTGGAAGTCAGCGCCGGTGCCGTGTTGTTGGCCGTGCTGACCGGGCAAAATCCGTACGTCATCATGAAATGTCCTGCTACACATCACCGCGCCGACGGCGATGCGGGCGGACCGAAGACCGCCATTGTCGGGATGCGCAAGCCCCGTCGTGGCAGCCGCGCCGACATGGACGTCGCACTTGCCGCCGTTCCAGATTGGATCAGCATCCCCGACGACCCGACCACGCTGTCGCGCCGCGATGAACTGCACACGGCCTTCGGTGTCTACATGTTGTTGTATGAGCTGACCGCATCGACGCGCAGAATCGAAGGCAGTGGCCGGTTGATGGTTGCCTACTGTTCAAATGGCGCCCATGGTAGGGGTATCCGCGCGCATGGATCGGCTGAAGGATGGATACGGCCATGGTCGCGACAACAGGGGCTACTGTGCGATTCTGTCGAGGGCGTACCACCCAAGCCACTCGAGGTGTCGCTAGTTCGACTACGAATGACTTACCTTGAGCTACACCAGAAACCGGTGGCGCACACCGAACAAACCCTCATTGACGACTATCTGGGGCGAAACCGCGGCAACCTGGTTGAATACCGCCGAGTTGTCGCCGATGCCTTGAGCGAACAGGTCGCCAAAGCCCGCGCCTTGCCCGTCATGTCCGCGCTGTCGGCGGCCGAAGTTGCTCAGGCGCACGCCGATCCGACGGCGTTGGCATCGGAATTATCGTTGTCCCACACCGATGTTCGCCGCATGCTCCAGGGCAAGTTGGACACCGTGATGAATGCCTGCATCGACAATCACCACGGACCCTACGGTGACCCGGGCCAGCCGTGCCGCGGTCAAGTCCAGGGACGTGGTGTATGACGTCGTCGTGTGATTCTTCGAGGTAGTTGGGTCAGGCGGGCAGTGCCGCGGGGGTAGCCTCCTGTTCGGTTGGGGTGTCGTTGACGGTGCGTGATTTGCTCAGAACGTCGAGGCCGAGGTAGCGCCGCGACTCGGCCCATTCGTCGTGTTGTTCGGCCAGCACTGCTCCGACGAGACGGATCAGGGCCGCGCGGTCGGGGAAGATGCCCACGACGTCGGTGCGCCGGCGGATCTCCTTGTTGAGTCGTTCCTGGGGATTGTTGCTCCAGATCTGGCGCCAGATCTGCTTGGGGAACGCGGTGAACGCCAGCAGATCCGGCCGCGCCGCTTCGAGGTGATCGGCGACATTGGGCAGCTTGTCGGACAATGCGTCGATGATCCGATCATATTGAGCAGCAACGGATTCAGCGTCAGGTTGGTCGAACACCGAGTGCAGCAGGGTGCGCACCCAGGGCCACGAACTCTTGGGAGTGACGGACATCAGGTTGGTCGTGTAGTGGGTTCTGCAGCGCTGCCACGCCGCTCCGGGCAGGGTGGCCCCGATGGCGGCGACCAGCCCGGCGTGGGCGTCGCTGGTGACCAGTTTGACCCCGGACAGGCCGCGGGCGGTCAACGACCGCCAGAACGTCAACCAGCCCGCCCCGTCCTCAGCGGTCGTGACATCGATTCCCAGGATCTCGCGGTAGCCCTCGGCGTTGACCCCGACGGCGATCAGGGCGTGCACGTTGACCACCCGGCCGGCTTCACGCACCTTGAGCACCAGAGCGTCCGCAGCGACGAACGTATACGGGCCGGCATCGAGCGGCCGGGTCCGGAACGCCTCCACGGCGGCGTCGAGTTCCTGGCCATCACCGACACCTGCGACTTCGACAACGACGTGATGCCCAGGGTCTCGACCAGCTTGTCCATCCGCCGCGTCGAGACACCAAGCAGGTAACACGTCGCCACCACCGTGGTCAGGGCCCGCTCGGCGCGTTTACGGCGCTCCAGCAGCCAGTCCGGGAAGTAGGATCCTTGCCGCAGCTTCGGGATCGCAAGATCCAAAGTCCCTGCACGGGTGTCGAATTGACGGTGTCGGTAGCCGTTGCGGGAATTGGTGCGCTCAGCCGAGCGTTCGCCGTAGCCGGCACCGCATAGGGCGTCGGCTTCGGCGCCCATCAGGGTGTGGATGAACGTGGCCAGCAGCTCGCGCAGCACGTCGGGATGGGCAGTGGTGAGTCGTTCGGCCAGCACAGTGGGCAGATCGATATTGTGGGCAGTGGTCATCGCGTCGATTCCTTTGCTCGAGTGACTTTGGACGGTCTCTCGAAGAATCACGCGATGACCTTCAATCACTCGGCTACGACACGCCGGTACCGCTGATCAGGTCCGACTCGTACACCACCTTGATGGACGCAACCCGTGCCGCGCCTCATTCATGCTGTGCCTCAGTTGTCCATGCGCTCGCGCGTTGCCTCGGCACCTGCCCGTGCAGACCCTGGTGTTCGATCGTCTGGCTGAACGTCGACACCAGATGACCCCGCTGACGTGGACGACGCGTTTTGCCCTCCCACACGCCCAGCTATCCGATCTGCTGTCGAATTATGACGAAGACCAACTCAGCGCAGCGCGCGCCGCCACCACCGATGACCATCGCGAGATCGTGGACCGATTCCTCAACCGGGAGTTGGACATGCGATGACGACACCGCATCGGCGCGCTACGCGCCACCACGACCAGGTTGAATGTCCCGACCCGACCACACCGGTTCTCCTGCGGCGCGTATTACGCCCAGATGCCGACACCGCTGTGCTGTCTCGGTATGCAGACGATGTGTGGCGCTTCGATCACGGAATCTTCGAGGAAAGCGCGAAGATCACCAGCATCAACTTCAAGCTGGCCCCAAAATCCTTGCGAGAATGCGCAAAACGCTACGTGTGGGTGCTGGTCAACACCGACCCGCCGATGCAGCTCCGAAGGACCACGGCCACACGCCCATCGCTGTACACCATCAGGATGTGCTGGTATCCGTTCCGCACGTTCTTGAATTGGCTTCACAAACAACGTATTACAGCGTTCTGCGAAGTGACACCCGAGTTGCTCGATGACTATCTGGTCTACGTCGGCAGCACTCAGCCCAGCGTCGAGCAGATGCACCGATGCGTCGGCGAGGTCCGTCGACTCTGGGGATACCGCTCGGCACTACCGGAATCGATGCGGCTACCCGAGATGCCGCCCTGGGGCGGTGAATCGGCCGGCGCCCTTCTGGGCAATGCCCGCTCATACATGGAGAACCTCACGCCACGAATCAACGAGAACACGATGCAGGCACTACTACTGTGGGCACTGCGATTCGTCGAAGACTTTGCCGATGACATCATCGCCGCCCACGAGGAGTTCCTCTTCCTGCATGCACGCGGGCCGGACGTGACGCCCATTGCGGAGCAAGACAGGACCCGGCTGCCACAGGGTGGGGCGATCAAGATCGTCGCCGAATACGCCGAATCGCTTCGGCAAGAACAGGGATTGCTGCCGGGCAGGATCAACGAGCAAGGTGAGCGCGAAATCAACTTCCCTTATATCGGCCGGCTCATCGGTATCCCACGGCTGCCGGCGGCGTCCTACTCGACCGCCCGGTCGGTGTTAACCACCTCAGGCTTGCCGATCGATGATGACGCGTACCTGTCCACCCCGATCATCGCCACACTGCAGGGACGGCCCTGGCATCCTGGACGCTTCTCTTACAACCAGACCCGCCACCTGATCCGGCATCTGCACACCGCCTGCCTGATCGTGGTCGCCTACCTCTCCGGTGCTCGGCCCGCGGAGGTCTTGAACATTCGTCGTGGTTGCATCGAACGGGACGATGCCAACGACATGTATCTGATGTCAGGCGTCTATTTCAAGAACGCCGTCGACGAGCAAGGCAACAAAGTGCCCGCCGGCCTACAGCGGGCCGACCCGTGGGTGGTGGTGCAGCCGGTTGCCGACGCCATCCGGGTACTCGAACGCCTCCACGACGAAGAACTACTGTTCACCAATCGATTCGATCTGACACGCATCTACGCCCCGCGTCGATCGGGGGGACTAGCGCTAAACACTCAGGCAGCCACCGACAGTGTGCACCGATTCATCGATTTCGTTGACCGGCTGTGTGCCCACCACCACATCGATCCCATTCCGCCGGACCCGCACGGCCAGCTGACCATCAGCCGATTTCGCCGCACACTGGCATGGTTCATCCGCCGCCGACCTCGCGGGCTGGTCGCCGCGTCGATCCAATACGGTCACGTACACACACGGATGATTCAGGGCTACGCCGGCGCCTACGACTCAGGTTTCCCTGACGAGCTGGCCTTCGAGGATTTCCTGGCCAGGTTGGAACAATTCGCCGACGACGAGCAGGCCCTGAGCGATGGGGAACACGTATCCGGACCAGCCTCACAAACCTACCGCCAGCGTCTGAGCGCAGCCAACGGCCGCTTCGCCGGCTACACCCTGACCAGCAAGAGGCAAACCCGCGACTTGCTGTCCAATCCATTGCTGCAGATCTACCACGGCGAGGGAATGACCTGCGTATTCGACGCGACCAAAGCGGCCTGCCAGCTGCGAGGAGCCCGCGACGATCCGCTCGTGACACCCGACATCGACGACTGCCGGCCCAGCTGCCGCAACATTGCTCGGACCGATCGCAACATGGCCACAGTCCGCCAACACCGGGACCGGCTTGCAACAACAGTGTTGGACCGAGCCGCCCCACCACTACGGCACCAACGCGAACAACGAGAACTCGATCGGATCGAGACAATCATCAAGGACCACGATGACGGCCACTGAAACAGACCCGGTACGCAAAAAGATCGTAGCGGCCATGGACCGCTTGATGGCCGGCAAACCGCTGCGATCAACCGGTCGGCTCAACGTATCCCAGTTGGCCGTCGAGGCCGGTGTTGCGCGATGGCACCTCACCCATCAGCACGTTGATCTCAAAGAGATGTTCCAAGCGCACGTCCGCAACGAAGGCACGACGCCGGCCCCGTACCGGGGCACCGCCGACGCGTTCGATGATCTGCAACAAGCACATCGAGCGCTACAAGCACACTGCGCCGAGTTGGAGCGGAAAATCACGTTGTACGCCAACGTTATTCAACTCCTTGCCGCGGAGCGGGCGACGAAGCTGCAGGGGCGGCCTGTGACCGATATTGCTTCGCGCCGGATGACGCCACGCTAAACGGTCGCGAGGTGTAGCCAGCACAGCATAACCGCGCGCCACAAACACCACCGGTAGCCAACGACGCCCCGTGCTCGGCGCGGGGCGCGACGGCAGCATGGCGCCGCGCCGCCTTATATCGGAAAGGGCGCACGGATCCAAAGGGCTCAATACCACGGTGGCGGAACTGAAATCGACGGTCGAACGGCTCGATCGCCCAGCTCGACCGGGCCCACGGAACGCCGGCCGTGAACATCCCGTTGCAGAGAGACGCAGTGGATCGAGAGGTCGTTGTTAGTGGTCGTGGCCGGCGAGCACGAGGGTGTCTGTCAGAGTGCCGTCCACGAAGTAGGCGCGGCAGTCGTATCGGTCGTGCAGGCTGCCTCCGACTTCGTTGGGAGCGTCTACTGCGACCGTCACGCTCCACACCGTGATGCGGGAGTGATCGATGCCGCTGAGGGGACCTTGCGTGAGGGTGAACAGGTCTTTGGCGTCCGGGTCGAGAGGGCTGGTGGCCACGTCGGTGTTCGACAGCGTAGCGGCCGCCGGTGCGACGAGCCGGTTGCGGACCTCAGCGTCGCACCGGTCTTGCGCGGTACGCTCGATCGAGTTGACAGGCCCCGAAGCGCGCGTGTTGAGGACGATCACCACTGCCACCGCCAACGCGACCAGGATCACCACCGCCGCCATCAACCCGATGCGTGTGCGGCTGCGGCGTGGCCGCCGCGGGGTTGTGTTCATCGTCGCGCTCTCCACATCCTTGTCGGTCAACTCACCAGCGGGCCGACTGGCCTGCCTCCGATCGGCCGGAATCGGTACCAGCACAGTCAGGTTGGATTTTCAGTGATGGCCGAGGTCGTCATGATCTTCATCGTCGCTCTCTCGATGGTAGTGATGAACGTGGTCATGGTTGGCGGGCAAACCTGGCTGGTGGTGATCGTGACTGGTATGGCCTTCATGACCGTGGCCGCCGTCGTGCCCCGCGTCGGGTGAGCCGCCCATCATGCGCAGCATCGGGATGCCGCCGGTGCGGACGAAGCGCAACACCAGACCCGCGGCGAGCAGCAGGAAGACGATGTTGAGCCACGTGGTGTAGTTCCAGGAGATGCCGCTCTCCATCACCATGGCGTTGCGCTGCGTGGGAATGAGACCCGTTGCACCGAAAAGCAATTCGACGAGGTAACCCGCCGCGACCATCGAGACGTAGAACGTGGCCAGCAGCGTCAGCATCATCCGGGTGCCGTAGTACTTCCGGTAGATGTTGAGGATCGGCAGGATCAGCAGGTCGGCAAAGATGAACGCGACCACGCCGCCGAAGCTGATACCGCCGTTCCACAGCACCGCCGCCAGGGGCACGTTCCCGATGGAGCAGACGAACGACACGATCGCCACGACGGGCCCGACGATCGGCCCCCAGATCGCCGACCACGTCGGATCGTCGGCGAGAAAGAAGTTCTCCCAGAACGCATTTGGCACCCACGCGGCGATGGCACCGGCGATGAGCAGACCGATTATCAGGTCGCGCAGGATCGCCGCCCACTCCATGACGAACACATGCGAGACCGACGTGAGGCCAGGTCCCGAGAACAGGCGCCTGACGAACGAGCCCTCGCCCTGCACCGACATGTCCATGGCCGCATGCCCTTCCATCGAGCCCGCGATGCCCTGGTCTGCCTGCACGCGGGCCTCGTCGATGAGGCGGCTGCGCACGAACAAGCGGAACAGCACCGCCAGCACGACGATCATGATCGGGCCGCCGACGAATTCGGCGGCGGTGAACTGCCAGCCCATCAGCAGCGCCAGGATGATGCCGAGTTCGACGACGAGGTTGGTGGAGCCGATCTCGAATGCCATGGCCGCGGTGAAGTTGGCGCCTTTGCGAAACAGCGAGCGCGCCAACGCCACTGCCGCGTACGAGCACGACGACGATGCCGCGCCGAGTCCCGCGGCCACGGCGAGGGTCTTGGGCTTGTCGTCGCCGAGGAGGCGGACGATGGTCGATTTCCGGACGACGGCCTGCACCACCGCCGACAGCGCGAACCCGAGGATCAGCGCCCAGAGAATCTCCCACGTCATCGAACCGGCCAGGGCCAGTGCATGACCGATCGCCCCCATCATCGTGCTCATATCGAAGTCCTTCCGTGGTCGGAAATCGGGTCGCCATGCGCCTGGCCAATATACCCCATTGGGGTATATTGGCCAGTGTGTTCTTTGACTCCGCTGGTCGGGCCTTCGACGGTGGCCGGCGTGACTGATGTGCTGGATACAGGAGAGAAGGATCGCAATGGGACCGTCCCCGCTAAACGTGCAATTGGGCCGCCGCGGCTTCCTGGCCGCCACTATCGCGGGTGGGTTCGCGCTCGCCGGCTGCAGTAGCCGGCCACCAGCCCCGCCCGCCGCGCCTAGTGGCGGGTTGTCTGCCGCGATCGCCGCGGCGGAGGCGGCGCGGCCGCATACGGGCCGCGCCGTCACCGCGGCGTTGACCCCGCAGGCGGCCACCGTGGACCTGGGCGGCCCCACGCTGCGCACGCTGACCTACGGCGCCACCATCCCGGCTCCGGTGATCCGAGCCAACGTGGGCGATGAGCTTGCGGTCACCGTGACCAACCGGCTCGATCACCCCACGTCGGTGCACTGGCACGGCATCGCGCTGCGCAACGACATGGATGGTGCACCGCCGGCCACCCCGAACATCGATGCTGGCAAGGAGTTCACTTACCGGTTCTCGGTACCACATTCGGGCACCTACTGGGCTCATCCGCACGTTGAACTCGACGCCGACTACGGACTGTATGTCCCAGTGATCGTCGACGACCCGCGCGAGGCGGGCGGCTACGACGCCGAATGGATTGTCGTGCTGGATGACTGGACTGACGGCATCGGGAAGACGCCGCAGCAGATTTTCGATGAGCTGCGCAAGAACGGCATGGGCGGCATGCCCGGTATGGGGGATATGCCGGGTATGGGCGATATGCCGGGCATGGGAGGTACTCCGAGCGCCGGTGGCATGGCGCCGATGGGCGGGATGTACACCAGCGCGTTGCTCGGTGGGGACGCGGGCGACGTGAACTACCCCTACTACCTGATTAACGGGCGTATCCCGGGTGCGCCGACCACGTTCACCGCTAAACCCGGCCAGCGGATCCGCCTGCGCATCATCAACGCCGGGTCGGACACGGCGTTTCGGGTGGCGCTGGCCGGGCACACGATGACGGTCACGCA
Source organism: Mycolicibacterium aubagnense (assembly GCF_010730955.1). NCBI lineage: Bacteria > Bacillati > Actinomycetota > Actinomycetes > Mycobacteriales > Mycobacteriaceae > Mycobacterium > Mycolicibacterium aubagnense. The sequence goes on from NZ_AP022578.1 coordinate 38,899, forward strand.
CACCGACGGTTTTGCGGTGATCCCGACCGAGGTGGACGCCCTGCTGGTGGGGATGGGCGAACGCTACGACGTCCTGGTCACCGCCGCCGACGGCGTCTTTCCGCTGGTGGCGCTGGCTGAAGGCAAAAACGCGGTGGCGCGTGCCCTGCTGTCCACGGGCACGGGAAGCCCGCCCGATCCCGGCTTTCAGCCGACCGAGCTGACCAAGCGGGTCGGTACGGTCGCGATGTTCACCGCCACCGCGCCGGTCGACCTTGGCGCACGCACCCCCGACGTCAACCTGGAAGCGGTGTTGGCGGGCGACATGATGCAATACAACTGGACCATCAACGGCGCCGCATTCGACAAAACCCAGCCGCTGCAGATCAACCAGGGCCAGCGCGCCGTGCTGACCTTTACCAACAACACCGAGATGTGGCACCCCATGCATCTGCACGGCCACACATTCCAGATCATCAAACCTGACGGCAGCCTCGGCGCTCGTAAAGACACCGCGGTCGTGCTGCCCAAGCAGAAGCTCGCGGTCGCGCTGGTCGCCGACAATCCGGGTGTGTGGATGATGCACTGCCACAACACCTATCACCAGGCCGCCGGGATGATGACCAGTCTCAACTACCGGCCCTGACGGCCGGGCCGCCGTCGTTCTGCGGGTGACCGTAGCCCGGTCGCCGGCAGAACGGACGGCTGGCACGTTCCGATTCGCAGTGACGGTCAGCGCCGCTCGGGACAGCCGGGGCAGCCGGCGTCGCAGCACGGGCAGTCATCCATCGGCATGGACATCGTCATGGGCTTGGACATCATCGGCGCCATGGCCGCCATGTTGCACCACATCATCGCCGGCTTCGGGCCACCGGCGTTGTACGCCACGGCCATCGGATCGGGCCCGGTGACATCGAAATAGATTTTGCCCGTTGCCGATTGGCCCTCGGACAGGGTGGCGGCGGAGATACCGGCCGGGGTGGCCAACTGCCACAGGACCGGGTACTGCGTGTGCCCGGCACCCATCGCGCCGAAGTTGGGGATCACCGGTGTCACCGCACCGGCCGCAGCGCGCACCGTCACCGTCGCTTCCCACAACCGCCCGGCCAGCGGGTAGCCCGGAGCGGCATCGCTACTCGGGCGGAGGTCGGTCAATGTCCACTCGGCGGTCGCCGCCCCACCGGCATCGGTCAACTGTTGCTGTGACCCAAGCTGGTGCGGACATTTCATCGCCGCGGCGGCAAGCGGCGCCCCCATCGTCATCAGCGCAAACAGCGCCACCGCCGCCATGATCAGCCGCCGGACCGCACGCACCATAGCCATTCACCTTTCCTCAAACCTACGTAGATACTACGTACACTAGCACCAGGTGCCGCGCGGGCGGGCGAATACCCGCGACGTACTTGCGCTGACGCCACCTTGGTCCGCGATGCGACGACGTCAGCGTGAAGTTCGCGTGAAGCTCCTTTGAACCCGACAGCTTTTCGCGCACGGTGAGCTTCGGGGCGGCCAGCGCCGTCGGTTCGTCGGCACTGTCACGATAGTGCCGCCCCGGTGATGACGTGCGGGGCGGTACGCCGAGGTACTCACCTTGACACCCTCCAGGTAGCAGCCAGTCCCGAGGGATCATCCACGGCCCACCGCAGGGCGCCCTATGCCACCTCCACGTTGCCGGTGCGGCGCTTTGTGCGTGCCGGTCGGGCGTGGTTCATAACCGTTTCATCTTCATCCAGGCGGTGATGGCGCGCCGGATGACTCCACCGCGCTCGTTGAGGTTGTGCTTGTCGTGGCGGTAGCCACGATGAGGGCCGGGCCGAGGCCGACCGGCACCGCTGGTCGCACCGAGGTGACTGATCGGATCGGGAACATCGACCGATCACCGGTCTGACTGGATCGGGTGAACCGTGGTGCTGAACCCGGAGTATCTTCGAGCGGGGGAACCCTGCAGCGCCGCGGGTCTCATGGGCGGTCGGGACGAATCCCTATGCAAGGCCACGTGTTAACGCACGAGTATCCGTCCATGGGGCAAGGTGTGGCTTCGTGCGGTTTCGGGCTACCACGACTTCACTGGTTGCCCGAACACGGGGACTGCGCGGTGTCAAGGGTGTGACGACGACCGACCACCGTCGTCAATGTCGACGCCAGAGTCGGTCTCGGTGTCATTCGTTGTGGGTCCCGCGTCCGATTGCGGACCTTTAGAGTGCCCGCCGGCCGCGCGCACACCCTGGTCTCCGGCATCAAGGAGATTCCTTGTACCTCTGAGGTTTTCGGCCGCTTGGTTGATCTCGGGGGTGGCCCCGCTGCAGCAGCAGACGGGCGGGGTGGGACCGGGCATGGTGTTTCCTTCGGGGCGTTGGGATGGGTGCACGGGTTAGCGGCCGGTGCCTGTCGAGATGCTCGTGAAGCCGCGCAGTCTCAGGCTGTTGCCGACGACGAACACGCTGGAGAACGCCATGGCGGCGCCGGCGAGCATGGGGTTGAGCATGCCGAGCGCCGCTACCGGGATCGCTGCCACGTTGTAGGCGAACGCCCAGAACAGGTTGATCTTGATGGTCGACAATGTCTTGCGGGACAACCTGATTGCATCCACGGCGCTGAGCAGATCACCGCGCACCAGGGTGATGTCGGACGCCTCGATCGCGACGTCAGTCCCGGTGCCCATCGCCAGTCCCAGGTCAGCCTGCGCGAGCGCGGGCGCGTCGTTGACGCCGTCGCCGACCATCGCGACGATCTTGCCCCGGGCTTGCAGCCGGGCCACCACGTCGACCTTGTCTTCTGGCAGTACTTCGGCGATCACCTCGTCGATACCGACCTCGGACGCGATCTGGCGGGCCACGGCCTCGTTGTCACCGGTCAGCAGCACCGGCGTCAACCCGAGCTCACGCAATCGCGAAACCGCCTCGGCGCTGGTCGGTTTGACGGTGTCGGCGATCACCAGAGCACCCCGCGCGGCGCCGTCCCACCCGACGGCAACGACGGTCTTGCCCTGGCCCTCGGCACGGGACTTGGCTTGTGCCACCTCAGAACTCAGGTGCTGCGACCAATCGGCCAGCAGCGCCTCGCGTCCGATGACGACAGCGCGGCCGTCGATGATGCCCTGGACACCTCTGCCCTCGATGTTGGCGAAACCTTCCGCGGTGGGCAGGGTTCCGGTCTCCTCGGCAGCTGCCTTGGCGATGGCCGCAGCGATGGGGTGCTCGGAAGCGTTCTCCAAAGCGCCGGCCAGGCGCAGCAACTGGGCGCGGTCAACGCCGGGCTCGGTCAGCACATCGACCAGCGTCATCTTGCCGGTCGTCACTGTTCCGGTCTTGTCCAGCACGACGGTGTCGACCGTGCGGGTGGACTCCAGCACTTCGGGGCCTTTGATCAGGATGCCCAGCTGGGCGCCGCGGCCGGTACCCACCAACAACGCCGTCGGTGTCGCCAGCCCCAGGGCGCAGGGGCACGCGATCACCAGCACCGCGACTGCTGCGGTGAACGCGGCCGCGGCCGGGAACCCGGCTCCCAGCCACGCACCCAGGGCGATGACCGCGATGGCGATGACGATGGGCACGAACACCCCTGAGACCCGGTCGGCCAGGCGTTGCACCTCGGCCTTGCCGGTTTGGGCGTCCTCGACCAGCTTGGCCATTTGCGCCAGTTGTGTGTCGGAGCCGACGCGGGTGGTTCGGACGACCAGTCGCCCGCCGGCGTTGACGGTTGCGCCGGTGACGGCGTCACCCTCGCCGACCTCGACCGGTACCGATTCACCGGTCAGCATCGAGGCATCCACGGCCGAGCTGCCCGACACCACGACGCCGTCGGTGGCGATCTTCTCGCCCGGCCGCACGACGAACTCGTCGCCGACCACCAGCTCGCCGACCGGGATCTTCGTCTCAATGCCGTTGCGCAGCACCGATACTTCTTTGGCGCCGAGCTCCAACAGGGCCCGCAGGGCCGCGCCGGCCTGGCGCTTGGACCGCTTTTCGAAATAGCGTCCGGCCAGGATGAACATCGTGACGCCGGCCGCGACTTCGAGGTAGATGTTGGCGGCTCCGTCGGAGGGCTGCAGGGTCAGCTCGAACGGGTGCTTCATGCCCGGGGTTCCCGCGGTTCCGAAGAACAGCGCATACAGCGACCACAGGAATGCACTGAGTGTGCCCATGGAGATCAGCGTGTCCATGGTGGCGGTGCCGTGGCGGAGGTTGGCCCACGCGGCTTTGTGGAACGGCCATGCGGCCCACACGATGACCGGCGCAGCCAACGTCAGTGAGGCCCACTGCCAGTTGGTGAACTGCAGCGCCGGAACCATCGCCACCGCAATGACCGGTACGGCCAGCACGATTGATCCGATGAGCCGGTTGCGCAGCGACATCAGCTCAGGGTCTTCATCGCGGTCTTGGTGCTCTTCGTGCTCGTCCTCTCGGGGCCGTCGCACAGTGGCTGTATAGCCGGTCTTTTCGACCGCCTCGACGAGCTGTGCAGGGTCGTATCCGTCGGGCACGCTGACGGTTGCCTTCTCCGTGGCGTAGTTGACGGTGGCTTCGACGCCCTCGAGCTTGTTCAAGTTGCGTTCGATCCGGTTTGCGCAGGAGGCGCAGGTCATTCCGCTGATCTGCAATTCGACATGGGTACCAGTTGTCGACGTGGAGGTAGACGTGGAGACAGTCATGGTGCCGCTCCTCTCAATGATTCGATGGGCGTTGATGTTTCGATCAGTGCGTACCGGCATGACTGTCGTCTCGCTGGCCGCCGGCGGGCTGGCTGCCATCGCCAGACTGTGCGTCTACGACGAACGTAGCCGTGCGCACCGTTCCGTCGATCTGAAAATCCAGGTACAGCAAGTACTTTCCGGGAGTCGGGGCTTCGGCTGCGAACGAGATCGTAGGTCCACCGGTTTGCCCCGGCGTGGGTTCACTGCCTTCGGGGTGCACGTGCAGGTAGGCCAAGTCGCCGCCGCGCAGCGCCACGAGGTGGCCGAACGCACCCAGATAGGGCTGCAGGTTGGTGACGGGTGTCCCGTTACGCGACACGGTCGCAGCGAGATTGCGGGTGGCACCGGCAACCAGATCGCCCGCGAGGGTCACGGTGTACCCCGCCACCTGGTCGACGGTCCGCGCAATGCCCGGATCCACGGGGGTGAACGCTCCCGCGACCTCCACCGAGCGGGTCAAGGTCAGCTTCGGTGCAGCGGGTGCGTCGGCCGGCTGGAAGTCGGTGAACACGCGGTATGTGCCAGCGGCCCGCCACCGCCAGGGAATCGACCATGTTCCCGTCGCTGCGTCCAGCGTCGGGTGAACGTGCCGGAATTGGCTGCCGTCGGCCCGCACCACGATCAGGTGTAGGTCACGATCGTGGGTGGTGGCGAATGTGGTCAGCGGCGTCCCGCTCGCGGTGTGAATCCGGAATCGCAGAACCCCGTCGACGTCAACGGCGCCCGGTGCGCTCACCTCCGACAGCAGGTATCCGTTCTGGCTCAGGGACAGGCCGGGCAACTCCGGTGCAGCCGCGTCGGGCCGGTGCGTGCCATGGCCCGGCGCCTGGCTTTCCTGTTGCCACGCGTGAACAGCACTGCCAGGGACAACCGCGTTCGACACGGCGAACGCGCCGCCGAACGCCACCACCAATCCGGCGCCGTACGCCGCCAGCCGTCCCGCAGCGTTCATGAGACCCGCACGGCCGCATACCCGGCTTCACTGACCGCGGACACGACGTCATCGACATCGATGTCGGCCCCGGTGACTGCGAGGCGTCCCGTCTGGGCACTGACCTCGATTCCGCTCACGCCGGGCACCCGGCCCACCTCTTCGCGAACCGACATTTCGCAGTGCCCGCAGGTCATCCCGCTCACTTCGAATTCGATGGTCGTCATGGTGCACACTCCTTCTTGTTGCGACTGCGACATGAATACCCACCTGGGGTACGCCCACCAATGCACACGTCGAATGTATACCCCGCTGGGGTATGTGGCAAGGCGTGTTCCTCCTACTGAACATGCCGAGCGGATGCCTACCACCACGGCGTATACCGCCTAGCGGGTATTCGCGCAGGCGTCGTTGGATCGGCCTCGCATCGATGCTCACGCAACCGCCCGATGCGCCTCCGTCTTACCCGGTATGGGTATACGGAAGGATGTGAGTGACCGCCATGGCGGCGCGGGCGGTGAGATCGGCGATCGCTCGCAGCCGATCGGACGCCCAGGCGTTGATCTGCTGGACGGCATGCCTGAGTACCACCGTCACTGGCGCCGCCGGGCAGCGCGTCGCACATGCGGCGCCGCACTCACAGCGCGACAGTTTTCGGGCCTGTACCGATGCTTGCCGGTGCGCTCGCGAGCGCAGCACCCCATGGCGCGTCGATCATCCCGGGGTGAGGTCGCCGTGGTGTCGGCGATCTCACACTCGCCAGCGGGGTCCCAAACGCGTCCCCACGCATGCCAACTCAACCCCTGGTAGCTCGGGATTGATCTGATCAGCTCCGTTCCATCACGGCCACCTCGACGCCGACCGATTGTCGAAACCCCTATCGCTCTTGCCCTCCTCGACTTGCCCGGCGCCACACCCAGCTCGATCGCAGCCGGCGGTTGCTTTGCCGGCACGGCAGCAATCTATGTATCTGCTTAGTAAGAACACACTTGCGGCCGATCCGGTGATACCAAGAAACGTAGTACGTACGTAGATGATTCAAGCGGGAAGGGCAGGAGCAATGCGTAGAGGTGGATCGACAATCCTCGCGGCCGCAGCGATTTTCGGCATGATGACCATGGTTGCACCCAGCGCCTCGGCCAGTCACACGTCGTCACATCAGTCGCGATCTGATCAACATTCGGCGAGCAATGTCCGTGGACCTGCGATGAGGGCGACCCCGGGCACCCGAAGCCTGGAAACCCATGGCACCCAGGTTCCTGGGGCCGTGTGGCCGGCCAGCCGGGGGTCGACTCTGCAGTTGTGGCTCGCCAGCAGGCAACCGCATGCGCATGCGCCGAAAGTCGATTCAACCGTCCGTCAAAGCCGTTGACGATTGACGGCCGCGACGACAATCGTTTGCACCGTGATATCCCAAGCCGGATACGGAGAACCCGCTCGGTCGTCGGTTGGCCCCAGTCCGCATGCGTCGATACCCGTGGCGTACCTGATACTGGCGGTCGATCTTGCGATGAGCAATGCCCAATCCGACTGCATGGCACAACCTTTCGCGCAAGCGTAAAGGTCCATCAACATTTGAACTTAGCATGAACGGGGTGACAATGTTCTGTGCGACCAACAAGATAAGACAATGATTGCGACCTCGGTGCCACTACGAGAGCGTTACGACGATGCTGTGGGACTTGGCCAGCCCACGCCCGGGGAGAGGGGCGCCGGGTCGATGATCAGGGTGCTGTTGGTCGATGGGGAGCCGTCGCTGGCGAACCGGGTGAAGATGGCCCTGCACTACGAGGGGTGGGTCGTCGAGATTGCGCACAATGTCCGGGATGCGGTAGCCAAGGTCGCCGAGATGGAACCGGACGTGTTGGTGCTCGATGTCAGATTGCCCGGAGCCGACGGCTGGCAGCTCCTGCAGCGGATTCGCGAGACGCGGCGGTACACGCCCACCTTGGTTCTAGCGGACCGGGATTCGGTGACATGCCGGATGTCGGGAGCGGTCGGTGGTGCTGACGATTACATGTCCAAACCTTTCAGCTCAGAGGAGCTTGTGGCGCGGCTGCGCGGGTTGCTGCGCCGCGCCAGTCAGCTGGCGCCGGTGGCCGACGAAATGCTCACCGTCGGTGACCTGGAACTCAATAGCGTCAGCCGGGAAGTGACCCGTGCTGGTGAGCCGATCTCCTTGACTGTCACCGAGTTCGAGCTCTTGCGATATCTGATGCGCAATCCTTGTCGGGCGATCAGGCGCAATGAGATTGTCGACCGGGTGTGGAGCTATGGCTTCGGCGGCAAGCCCACAATCGTGGACCTGTACATCTCGTATCTGCGCAAGAAGATCGACACCGGACGCGAACCGACGATCCACACGGTCCGCGGTGTGGGGTACATGCTGCGGCCGGCGGTGCGCAGGGCTGAGACCTACGACGTGCGCGTCGGCACATCGCATGCTCCCTGGTAACGGCCCGGACGGCGCTGCGCGTGGCGGGCCGAACTCATTGGGTCCCCTGAGGCGTTAGGGCCATCGTATGACCGGTTGCCGATCATGCGTGGCGACCCATTTTCCAGTCGAAGCCGGCGTTGTCGGCGTGAGCGTATTCACACAGCAGCGTCCGGGTTCCTGTTCGAAGCCGTGCTCACCCAGAGCTCACCGCGCGGTGGACACCCGGCGCGCGCCACGGGTGACCTCGCGTTGCAGTGTTGGCGAAACCCTAAACGCACGACGCGCTCCGTGGCCGCTGAGGCGCGACAGGCGACATCGCACGTGTAGTCCGACGGCTCAAGGGCGGTTTCACAACACGCTATCGGGGTAGGCCCATCGGACCGTCCCCAGCAGAATGGAGCACACCAATGAGCACTTCATGCACGATCCTCGAAACCCATCCGCGCAGGGCCCCCGACAATCTCACGGCAGTTCTGGCGCAATGCCTCGATGCGTGCAGGGATTGCGCACAATCGTGCACCCAGTGCGCCGATGCGTGCCTCAGCGAGCCGTCGGTCGATCAGCTTGCTGTGTGTATCGCCGTCAACCTCGACTGCGCCGACGTGTGCGCTGTCACTGCGAACGTCAACGCGCGCCTGACCGGATTCGACTCGGAGTTGGCCAAAGCAATGCTCGCAGGCTGTGCGGTTGCCTGCCGGGTGTGCGGCGCTGAGTGCGAACGCCATGCAGCGCACCACCAGCACTGCAAAGCCTGTGCTGACCAATGTCGAGATTGTGAACAGGCATGTCGCGACCTCATCGCCGCACTGGGCTGATCGCAGCGCAAAGCTGCATGTCCCTGCGAATCCCGTTGCCACGACGTCCCATCGATTCTGTACGTTGACAATACGAAGGGCGCTGGAACGCCGACCGCAGGCGGGAGTCGGAGCTCGGTAGCGGCTCTTATCCGCGCCCCGCGCCGTTAATCGACGCGCCCTTGCGGCGCCCGGGCCGGGCGCCCTTGCGGCGCCCGGGCCGTTGGACCCACCACGCGGGCACCGACCACTGGCCTATGTCGTACGGCAGTATGTGGTGTCCCATGGCGGCGGGATTAGGGACTTTTGGCACTGGGTCCTCTTCGGAGTTGGCGCGACGCTGGTTGTAGCGGCAACGACAGGAGAACTACCGTGAAAACCCTATTCCGCCTGATGCTTTCATCTGGCGCCGCAGCCACGCTCGGCGCTGCGATCGCGCTCACTGCTCCATCGGCAGTGGCACAGCCACAGGAATGCCTGGAACCGTCCACCGGCGTTCACGAATGCACCTCGCCGGGCCACGCGCAGATCCACGTCCCGCCGCCGGCGCCGCCCAACAATCCCAACATTGGACCTGGCGGTGGACCTCCGCATTTGCCGTGGATAGGCTAGCGGGCGTGTCAACTCGTCGCCCCAGTGGCGGCGGCAGGGGCGGGGTGATTTCCTGACACTCACGAAATCGGCACTACCCCTGGGGTTTACCCCGCTTTTGTGGACATCGTTGGGCGCGGTTAAGCGGCCTGGTTAAGCGATGTGAGAGCTGTCTGTCGACGGTTATCGGACTGACCATGCCGTGGCCGTTTTCCGGTGTTCTCGATCCCGTCGCTGACACCGAGAATCGACTTACAGCGTTGCAACGTATGCCGTTGGTAGTGCTTGGTTTCAGTGTCGATCAGAACGATTCTTGTCGTGCATTGTCACACTGGTGCGTCGGAGCGATAGCCCGATTCGAGATGAAGGTCGAGCGATCGACATGATTGGCGATGGTGACTGCGAGGTTGTTGCCGATGTTCGCCCGGGATCACCTGGGCGGGAATGGATTCGCCGCACGCCCGTACCTTTGCCGGGTGGATGCGTGCCAGCGGACTGTTGCAATGGCGGTGCGAGACACACGGCGATGCCGTCGGCGTAGCCGCACGTTTCAGCTCACTGGTGTCGAGGATGGTGTGATGACGCTGTCCTGCACCATATTCCACCAGGTGGCACCCTTCGGCCGTGTCGGGACTTCTCCGGCGGCTTACCCCACGCGGGCGATCCCGCGTGAACCTGTGGGCGATGGCGGCGAAGGGAAGGCTGGGTCGGTGGGCTTGGCCTCGGCGGCCACCGCAGCCGCTCGGGTGCTACGTCGACGGTCCTGCAGCACCAGGGCCGCGGCAATAGTCAGACACGCCAGGGCGGGAGGAATCAGCGCGTGGTCACCGATCCGGTTTCCGACCAGCACGCCCACTGCCGCACCGCCGACGAACAGTACCCCCGTGGCGGTCAGCACAGCGGCTTTCCACCTGTCCAGTCCATGACGGGAGCTGCGACCCACCAGTAGCCCGAGGTCGGTGATCGTTCCAGTAAAGTGCGTGGTGCGCACCGGCATCCCAGGAAAATTGGACGTCATCGCGTTTTGTAGTCCGCACGCGGCCGCGGCGAGTGCGGCCCTGGCGATCGGGTGCTCCACGCCCGCGGCGGCGACAAGCAAACCAGCCTCGGCCATCAAGATCACGGCGTGACGTGGGCCTACAACTGCGCTCCCGGCAGCGAGCACCTGACCCGCTGCCGTCGCGCCCAGGAAAAATCCGAACACGATCGCGGCAATCATGCGGCCCTGGTACATCAGCGGATACGTGCTGTGCATGCCCGCTTGCGTGGTCAATGCGGTGAGGTTGCCGACCGGAAACGCCCACACCAACAATGCCACCGAATTGATAAATCCGGCAATGCCGGCGAGCACGGCACAATACGCGAGCCGTGACGCCGACGAGACTGGAACGGTTGCCGTTGCGGCCATTTCACGCTGCCCTGTCACGTCGGTGTGACGGCCGTCGACAGGGTGCGCGGCCATTGACCTACGCACAAGCCGGTGTGCATTTCGAGTCCGCTTGGCTTGGTCACGAGCGCAGGACTAGGCGGCGAAACGCCCACCTCGTCAACGCCGGCGAATGTCTGCTCAATTGCTCGCTTCACATCCGCACCCTTTGTGGTGTGCGTGGAGTCATGTGGTACGCGTGGAGCAACGTGCTCCCCCTTCCGAGGTTGTGACTGACGTATGACGCCTGCATGCGGTCGCCGATTCGTGACGCCGAAACCCCGACCCCGGATCGGTCCTAGCGCGCGTTGCACCGCGCGGCCGGGCACCGCGCACCCACCGCCGGTGGGCCCGGCAGGGAGCCGGTACGGGACGGCGGCTGCGCCCTCGCCGCAGGCATCGAAACGAATCGGGTTTCGTTGACCGACTGCTGTTTTGGACCAGCCCCGGCCACATGTGCTGGCCAACAATGCCCACCCCGGGCCTCTGGCGCCCCCAGCAAAACTATGAAGCCACCGTCGATCTAGAAGGCGGCCGTGCCTGCCCGACGACAGGAGATCCTCAGCACGCCACGAACGGTACGCACAGATGCGGCGGCGGAGCCAGCGGAACGAACCCGTGACCGCCGCCACCATGCCCCGGCCCGCCATACCCCGGTCCACCGTGGCCGTGTCCACCATGGCCGTGTCCACCCCCGTGCGGCCGGTTGAAGCCGTAGTCGACGCTCGGGCCGGACCCCGGTGCCGCCAGCGCTGCAGCGGGGACCACACCGGCGCCCAGTGCGAGTCCGCCGGCGACGGCAACGGCGCCGATCAGCACACGAGTCGGACGAGGCACCTTTCGGTTTCGGATCATGTCGGGTCTTCCTTTCAGAGAATTCCACATGGGCGGCCGCCACATTGCGGCTGCACACCCCGTTTGTGCTCCAGACCGCTGCGCGCTCCGAAATCATCGGTAGCCCAGTGGGATACGCACATCGCGAGCAACGGCCTTGGCCTGACCGGTGCGGCTGGGTCGGCGCACCGGTACACGCACTGTTCATCGTTGAACCTCAGTACGTAGTTGTCACGTAGTTCATAGGGAACTCTAAAGGGGCCTGGATGCAGCGCGGGCAGGCCGCGGGTGAAGCGGACGCGCTAACACACCAATTACCAACACTTTTGACAGGTTGTCGCCGCCTTCGCGGTGTTGCGACGTGGCTGCGCCGATCTTGGTATGAATCCTCTATGCGTCCGTTCATCGCGATTGACGCGTGCAACACCGCAAAATACGGTCTAACTCAGTAACTGGATCACTGCACTTCTCTAATCCGTTACGAAGCAACCATATTGCGGCTGACAACGGATACATCCGCCGGGCCGCGATCTACCGGGAGGCAAACGCCGTCACCATCCAACGCATGTTCATGAACGCTCAACACGGGTCGCTCGGGTGGTCCCGCCCGCGGACACCACGGTCGGCACTGGCGGACGCGATCCGGCCACACCGTCTGCGCGTTCGTGGCCATAGGCGACCGAAGTCCGCGGTCAGCGAATCCTCCTGCGCTGGAGGCTAATACACACATCTGCCATTCAGGTGACGGGTATTCAGACCTGGTTCACCGACAGGCATTCCTACATCAGCAGCATGTCGCCGCATGGCGGCGCAGAGTCCGGCAGTCAAGGAGCAGACACATCATGAGAAGAACTGCAGGCATGTTCGCGCTCGGCGCGGCAAGTGTGGCCACCGTGCTCGTGCTGGGAACCGGAGCCGCCGCAGCGTCCCCGCCGTCGCACGGCTCGGCGAGCGAGACGATTGACCGGCTCCAATCGGAAGGCAACCGCGTCATCGTCAGCAAGGTCGGTGATGGCCCGATGGAACACTGCGCGGTCACCTCGGTGTCGCGGGTCAAAGCCACCCCCAACCTCAGGCCTACCCGCGGCGCGTACCCGCCGCGGGCAACGGTCTACGTCAGGTTGGATTGCGGCCCCGCGGCGGCCTAGGACAAAACTCGGCGCCGGCGCCGCAGTCGGGGAAGCACCGACGGCCTCTCGAATCCGGTCGACGTCGCTCGTCGCCAGCAGCGGTGCGCAGTTCGATCAAACCAAGGCCCAGAAGGAGACCATGAAGGCTTTCAGTCGGCTGCTGGTGGTGACCGGCGCGACGGTGTCGTCGCTATTGCTGGGCGCGGGCGCGTCCCATGCGAGCCTCGATAATGAGCAGAGTCTGGCCGACGGCCAGGATCGGACGTTGACGGTGCAGCAGTGGGACACCTTCCTCAATGGGGTGTTTCCGATGGACCACAACCGGTTGACACGTGAGTGGTTCCATTCGGGTCGGGCCAAGTACAGCTGCGCCGGTAAGGCCTGCGACGAGTTCGCCGGGACCTTGGAATTGGGTTATCAGATCGGCTTTCCGTGGTCGTTGGGTGTGGGTATCAACTTCGCCTACACCACGCCGAACATCCTGCTCGACAACGTGACGCCGGAGACTTTCTTTCCTGGTATCGGCATCGGTAACCGTTGGGGTGGCGTCATCACGCCGAACCTGTTCCCGGGCGCGTCGATCTCCGCGGACCTGGGCAACGGTCCGGGTGTCCAGGAGGTGGCGACGTTCTCGGTGGACGTGTCCGGCCCGGCCGGCGGGGTGGCCGTGGCCAACGCCCACGGCACCGTGACTGGTGCAGCTGGTGGTGTGATGGTTCGTCCGTTCGCCCGACTCATAGCAAAGACCGGCGACTCGGTGACCACGTACGGTGAGCCCTGGAACATGAACTAGTGTCGCGCGTCATTAATTAGTTTACAGTGTGCGATGATGGTGTATGCCGTCATCTGCGTTGGTGATCAGTGATGAGGATCGTGCGACATTGCAGTCGTGGACACGGTCCTCGACGATGCCTGCCGGCCATGTTGAGCGGGCCCGGATCGTGTTGGCCGTGGGCGATGGTGCGGGCACGTCGGGAGCGGCCCGACTGGTGGGGGTGTCGCGGCCGACGGTGATCAAGTGGCGGGATCGGTTCGCCGCGTTAGGCATTGACGGTCTGGACGATGAACCCCGTAGTGGTCGACCTAAGACTGTCGATGACGCGGCGATCCTGGCGGCCACACTCGATCCGCCGCCGGATTCGTTGGCGGTGACGCACTGGTCGAGTCGTCTGCTGGGTAAGTACCTCGGCGTCGGGGATGCCACCGTGGCCCGGGCGTGGCGACGCTACGGGGTCAAACCGTGGCGCCGCCAGACGTTCAAGTTTTCCACCGACCCCGAACTGGAAGCCAAAGTTCGTGACGTCGTCGGGCTGTATCTGAACCCGCCCGAGAAAGCGATCGTTTTGTGCGTAGACGAAAAATCGCAGATTCAGGCACTGAACCGGACCCAACCGATCCTGCCGATGCGCCCGGGTCTGCCAGAGAAGGCCACACACGACTACCAGCGCAACGGCACCGCGACCCTGTTCGCGGCACTGGAGATCGCGACCGGGAAAGTGACCGACCGCTGCTATGAACGTCACGGCAAAGCCGAGTTCCTCGACTTCCTCAAGACCGTGGCCCGGGCGTATCCGAGGCGCCGGCTACATGTGGTGTGCGACAACTACCACACCCACAAGCATGCGGACATCAACGCGTGGCTAGCCAAGAATCCGCGTGTGACACTGCATTTCACCCCGACATCAGGTTCCTGGCTGAACATGGTCGAAGTGTTCTTCTTGAACCGCCCCAGGTTTGATGCCGCTGCTGTTTGAGTCCGGAAGGATGAACAGCATGCCCAAGAAGATCGATCCTGCGTTGCGTGACCGTGCGGTGCGGTTGGTGACCGAACATCAGCAGGAGTACTCGTCGTTGACCGCGGCCTCCGAGGCGGTCGCGCGTCAACTCGGCGTGGGCAAGGAATCGGTGCGTCGTTGGGTGGTCCAAGCCCAGATTGATGGCGGACAACGCCCGGGTGTAACCAGCGAAGAAAACGACGAAATCAAACGCCTGAAGGCTGAAAACCGAAGGCTCCGTGAGGATGTCGCGATTCTGAAAGCAGCAACAACTTTCTTCGCGGGGGAACTCGACCCCCGCAACCGTTGATCGCCGCGTTCATCGACGATCAACGCGCCGCCGGGCACGCGGTCGAGTCGATCTGCCGGGTCCTGCACGAGCAGGGCTGCCAGATCGCCGCGCGCACCTACCGGTCCTGGAAGCAACCGGGCCGTATCGTAGCGGCCCGCACCATCACCGACGCCCAGGTCATCGACGCTATCCACGAGGTCGCCTGGTCGACTAACGCGGCCGGGCAGAAGGTCCTGGCGCCCGAGGGGCTCTACGGGCGGCGCAAAATGACCGCCCTCATCCGCCGTACCGCCGTGGCGGACGCATCCGCCGGGTCAGTGGACCGCGCCATGCGCACATTGGGTTTACAGGGCATCCGCCGGTCCAAGAAGGTGCGAACCACCATCGCGGACGCCGGCGGCTCTCGGGCACCGGATCTGCTCAACCGCAACTTCTGTGCCGATGCCCCGAACCGGGTGTGGGTCACCGACTTCACCTACGTGCGCAGCTGGGCCGGATTCGTCTACGTGGCGTTCATCGTGGACGTGTTCGCCCAGCGGATCGTGGCCTGGCACGCCTCCACGTCCAAGGCCACAGATCTGGTCATGACCCCATTACGCATGGCGGTATGGCAACGCGACCACGAAGGCCACCCCACCACGGCCGGCGCACTGATCCATCACAGCGACGCGGGCAGCCAGTACACCTCAATCAAATTCACCGAACACCTTGAACTGGAAGGGATTTCACCATCAATCGGCAGCGCGGGAGACGCCTATGACAATGCGTTGATGGAAACCATCAACGGCCTGTACAAGACCGAATGCATCCGCACTACCGTGTTCCAGCCGGGCCCGTTCCGCACCGTCGCCGACGTCGAGTACGCGACAGCGGCCTGGGTCGAGTGGTACAACAACCGGCGGCTGCACTCAACCCTGGGCATGGTCACCCCAGTCGAGTACGAGCAAGCCCACTACGACGCCCTCAACCGAGAGCGTCAACCCGTATAGCAGCGGCAGAGAACCTGGGGCGGTTCATCTCGATCATCACCCGCCAAGCGATCCGCCGGGGATCGTTCGACAGCGTCAAAGAACTCATCGCAGCCATCGGCGCATTCATCGACGGTTGGAACCAACGTTGCCACCCATTCGTGTGGACCAAGACCGCCGACGAAATCCTGCCCCACGCCCGTAAAACAAATTCAGACGCGCGACACTAGGTAGACGCGAGATGGCCTCGAACCCACAGGCGGCGCTGCGAGCCGTCAGCGATCGCGTTAACGGAGGTCCCGGATGAGCCCTCAGGGAGTTCGCTCGGCCCACGCCGTGGCCACAAGGCCTGCTGACGGGCTGAGCCAATGCCGGCGGCGTGGTCTTTGTGGCCCTGCTGGTTGCGGCACGGTGCTCGCCCGCACAGCCGACGGTCCGGCGCCGATGGTGACAGTCCTGTGGGCCCCGCTCGGTGGACACGCGGCGCTGGTGGTCTACCGCCCGATCGCAGTCAGCATCAACGAAACCCGTCCGCGCAACGCGTGCCACGACATCACGGTCTTGCGTTGCGCCTCCGGCGGCGCGTTACCCACAGTCCGCGCCTGTGGCGCATCGACCGGTGGCTCACCCTCCTCGCCACAGTCGCAGCGATCGGCATGGCCGTCGCGCGTGTCTGCGTCGCCGCACACTATCCGCATGCCGTGCCGGCCGGCCTGGCGCGGGGCGTGATCAGCATTTTGGGATTGCGTTGTAGCACGCCCACGTCGCGGCAGCGCCGGTGAACCCTCTGTCCAGCGGTCAGCCTTCCCTAGGAGCCGGGGAAGGCTGACCGCCCGAGGCCTGTATCCCAGCGCACATCGCCGGGCGCGATGCGCGCTGGGATACAGATCCGCGCGCCGACCCGGACTAGCTCAGTAGCTCAGTGCCACAACAGATTTGAATGTTCTTTGAACTCGGTAACGTTTCGTATTTTGGTGATCTGCGGCACAGCCACGGCCATCGATCTGCCGGTACAGTCGCGAACGTGACTTCCCCGACGACGCGACGGCATGCAATCGCCGCGCTGCTCGTCACCGTTATCGCGCTCGCGATCGGCATTCAGCTGGGTGCTCGCCATGTCGACCCACCCCACGCCCATCCTGCTCAAGCGTCGATCACGGCAAGCCCGCTGGCGCCATCGACGATGGTTGAGCAGCACCCCCACCTTCGGGACGTGGTGACTGCATTAGCGCCAGACATGGAAGCCACCGCCGGACTACCGCGGGCCAACTCCACTCTCCTGGAACTCGGTGTTGCCGTATTGCTGCGCACCGCGTTGATGTGCTGGCGTGCGCACCGGCTGGCCGCCGGCCGCGGCCCGCCCGAACCTGATGTCCTCGTTGAGAACGGCCGAAGGTTGTTAACTCGCCTGTGCATTTCTCGACGCTGATCGGCTAGCGCAGACCGCCCGCGTCGTGTGGCCGGTCGGTGTCCGCCGCCAATTCTTCTCCTCCGCGCCACGCGGCGGAATCAGTGAAAAGTGATGCACCCATGAATAGTTCAACCAATCTTGTCCTGCCCAGAAAGTCCACCAACTCCCACTCGGTAGCCCGGCCGTGCCGGCTGGCCCGCTACGACCGGCCCGGCACCATGGTCGGCGGCACCCCGGTGCTGCGGATCACCGCCCCGTTCACCACCGACAACCGCGGCTTCTGGGCCAAGCTCGAAGGCGTCAACCCCGGCGGCATGAAAGACCGGCCCGCCATGTACATGGTCGAACGCGGCCGGGCCCGCGGCGACCTGCTGCCCGGCGCCCGGATCGTCGAATCCACCAGCGGCACACTCGGACTCGGTCTGGCCCTGGCCGGCACCGTGTACGGGCACCCGGTCACGCTGGTGACCGATCCCGGCATGGAACCGATGATGCACCGGATGCTGGCCGCATACGGCGCCGACATCGACCTGGTCACCGAACCGCACCCGACCGGCGGCTGGCAGCAGGCCCGCCGCGACCGGGTCGCCCAGATCCTGGCCGGTGACCCCACCGCCTGGTACCCCGACCAGTACAACAACCCCGACAACGTCGACGCGTACCGCGACCTCGCCCTCGAATTGCAGTCGCAACTGGGCACCGTCGACATCCTGGTGTGCTCGGTCGGCACCGGCGGGCATTCGGCAGGCGTGGCAAAAGTGTTGCGCGAGTTCAATCCCGACCTCAAGTTGATCGGCGTCGACACCATCGGGTCGACCATCTTCGGCCAGCCCGCGCAGAGCCGGCTGATGCGTGGCCTGGGGTCGAGCATCTACCCCGACAACGTCGACTACGCCGCGTTCTCCGAGGTGCACTGGGTGGCACCCGCCGAGGCGGTGTGGGCGTGCCGGGCCCTGGCCTCGACCAGCTACGCCAGCAGCGGCTGGAGCGGCGGCGCGGTGGCGCTGGTCGCCGGTTGGGCGGCGCGTCACCACGACGCGGACACCACCATCGCCGCGATCTTTCCCGATGGGCCGCAACGGTATTTCGACACCGTCTACAACGACGACTACTGCCGACAGCACAACCTCCTCGGCATCGAGCCGCCCGCCGAGCCCGCGGTGATCGCGGACCACGCTGAGCGCGTGGTGGATTCGTGGACCCGCTGCACGACGGTGCGCAGGCCCGACGCGGCATCGCTGTGATGCCGGTGCTCACCCAGTTCCGCAGCTTCGGCTGGCCCAGCCGGGTGCTGATGCTCAACCAGTTCGGCATCAACCTCGGCTTCTACATGCTGATGCCGTATCTGGCCGGGTACCTGGCCGGCCCGCTCGGCCTGGCCGGCTGGGCTGTCGGGCTGGTGCTCGGGGTACGGAACTTCTCGCAGCAGGGCATGTTCATCGTCGGCGGGACGCTGGCCGACCGGCTGGGATACAAGCCGCTGATCGTGGCGGGCTGTCTGTTGCGCACGGCCGCGTTCGGGCTGCTGGCGGTCGCACAGTCCCTGCCGGCGCTGCTGATCGCCTCGGCGGCAACCGGTTTCGCGGGGGCGCTGTTCAACCCGGCGGTGCGGGCCTACCTGGCCGCGGACTCGGGCGAGCGCCGGGTGGCGGCGTTCACGGTGTTCAACGTCTTCTATCAGGGCGGCATCCTGGCCGGCCCGCTCGTGGGCCTGGCCCTGATGGCGCTGGACTTCCGGGTGACGGCGGGCATGGCGGCGGTGGTGTTTGCAGTCCTGACCATCGCGCAGCTGTTCGCGCTGCCGAAGGACCACGCCGATCATGCTGTCACCGAACGGGTCTCGATCCTGCACGACTGGCGCACCGTGCTCGCCAACCGCCCGTTCCTGCTGTTCGCGGCGTCGATGGTGGGCACCTACGTGGTGACGTTCCAGGTGTACCTGGCGCTGCCGCTACACGCCGCGGTGCTGTCGCCGCACCATGAATCGGCCATCGTGGCAGCAGTTTTCGCGGTATCGGGGCTGGTCGCCATCGGTGGACAGATCCGCATCACGGCCTGGTTCACGGCACGCTACGGCCGCGCCCAGTCGCTGACCATCGGCGTGCTGGTGCTCGCGGCGGCGTTCGTCCCGCTCATCGTGGTGCCCGATGACCGGTGGGGGCAACCGGCCGCGGTGGCCGCGCTGTTGCTGACGGCCGCGCTGCTGGCCGTCGGCTCGGCCGCGGTCTATCCGTTCGAGATGGACACCGTGGTGTCGCTGGCGGGCGACCGGCTGGTCGCGACGTATTACGGCTTCTACAACACCATCGTCGGCGTCGGCATCCTGGTGGGAAATCTCGCCACGGGTGCGCTGATGGAGACGGCGCGCCATGCCGGCCGGCCGGAACTGGTCTGGGTGTCGCTCACGGCGATCAGCCTGCTGGTCGCGCTGGCCCTGTACCGGCTGCACAAGACCGGACGATTGGCCCTGCAGGCCGTCGGCGCCCACTGACTGTGAGGGTGGTCCTTGTTTGGGAGGCGGGGTCGCCTATGCGGGTGGGCCGCCGGGGTTTTGGTTGGGGATGTCGGTGATCGGCAGGTTGGGGGCCGGTTTGGGCGATGGGGTCGGCGCCAGGGTGGGGATCTTGTCCGGGGCGATGTCGACGAGGGCGTTGGCGGGTGGGCCGTTTTCCCGGCCGCCGTAGCTGGTCCCGGGTTCGCGGTGGCCGAGCAGGTGACTGACGGTCACCATGTGGTAGCCGTTGGCGATCAAGACCGGAAGAAATTGGTACACCAGGTCGACGGTGCTGGAGTAGGTGTCGTGCAGCAGCACCACCGATCCGGGTCGGATTTGGGTCTTGAGCATGTACGTGCTCGCGGCCAGGTTGGCGTCGTTGATCCAGTCGAACGGGATGACGTCCCACAGTATTTCAGCGAGTCCTTGCCGGCCGGCTTCGGCGCGCACGGCTGGCGAGGACAGCCCGCCGGCGGGCCGGTACAGGTCGGGGGTACGGCCGGTGGCGGCCTGCAGTGCCTGGGTGGCTTTGCGTAGTTGCGCGGGGATGTCGGCGATCGGGATCGTGGACATGTTGGGGTGTTCCCAGGTGTGGCTGCCGATTTCCATGCCGGCGTTGTCGATTCGGCGCGCGGCATCGGGGTTGGCGGCCACTTTGTTGCCGATAAGGAAGAACGTTGCTTTGGCGCCGCGGGCGGCTAGCACCCGAAGGAGCCGGTCGGTGAAGGGGGACGGGCCGTCGTCGAAGGTCAAGGCGATGCATTTGTTGGTGGCGCAGTCGATGTGGTCGGCGTCGCGGTCCCATTGCCGGCGGGCCACGACCACCAGCACGGCCGACACGGTCACCAGCACGACCAGGAACGAGCCCAGCTTCCACCACCGGCCGAAGGCGGTGCGTTGTATGGGCATGGTCCTACCTCTGATCTCTCGTGCACGGCGCCGCGCGCCGTGTATCGCGTCGCGATGATGACCCTGGTTCGCTGTGGTAGCCCCCGAACGGCCGCAATCCGGCCGCGGGAACCACCGCATCCCGCCGGGGGTAGCAGGTTGCTGTCACCGTGTTGGTTTCGCAGTCCAGCCGACCAGGATGAAACCGCCGAGCACCAGCACGCTGGCCATGGGATAGCCCAGCAGCAGGTCCTGGTAGCCGATGAGGGTGAGCCGGCCGAGGTGAGTGATGCCGTGCACGACGGCCATCACCGCCCCGATGCCGACCAGGGCCCACCCCACCAGCCGCCGGCGGCGCTCACGCCGGTAGCCCGCGGTGTACAGCGACGCGCGGGTGGGACGTACGCGACGGATCGGACTCATCGTGGCTCACCTTCACTATGGATCGCGGTAGTACTGAGTTGCATAGTAAATGGTGGACCTGTGAAGGGGCCGTCAGTGCCGACCGACATCGGCCAGTTGCGACTCGCCGCGACCGGCTCGTCCCCGCCCGGCGCCCGGCGCCCGGGCTGCCGGCGCGGGTGGATGGGTGCGCATCTGGTGCTGGCCAACACTTTTGGAGTCGAAAGCCGTGGCGCGGACGATGTCGGCGGGCGATGCCAGCGGCGACGCCCAAAGGCAATGGACCCGAGGTCGGGGGTGCACCGGCTACGGCTGGTCGGCGGCCTCGCGCGCGAATTGCGCCGCGCACTTCAGTGAGCAGAACCAGTATTCGTGGCCGTGGTGGCGCAGGTATCCGGCGGCCTGCTGATGCTCGATGCGCATCCGGCAGATGGGGTCGACCGTTGACACCGGCGAGGGGGCGCCGAGGTGCAATGCGTGAACACCGATGGGTTCGCTGAGGTTTTTGAAGGTGGTTTCGCCTAAATCCTCGACGGGCACGCCGAGGGCGCGGGCCGCACCGGCGACGGTATCGGTGGCCAACGTCTGTCCGGCGCCGGCATGTGCGGCCAGGCGCGCGGTCAGGTTGATCGCGGCGCCGAAGAAGTCGTTGCCGCGCCCGGCGGCGGGGCCGTGGTGCAGGGCCGTCCTGGTCAGCAGGTAGTGGTCTTTCGTGGCGCAGCGCTCGAGGACCCGCTGTGTCAGGTAGATCCCTGCGGTGGGATCGGGGGACGCCAGGAGTACCGCATCGCCGATCGACTTGATGAACCGATCGCCCGGCGCCAGGGCGGTTCGGGCGAGGTCGGCGAAGTCGACCGCGAGGTCGGCGGCGTATTCGTCGCCGTGCGCCTCGGTAAGGGCGGTGAACCCGGCCAGGTCGATCATGGTGAACGTCCACGCGCCGACGGTCATGGGTGGGCACCGCAGGCGAGGGTGCCGCGCAAGATGATGCCGATAATGGCGTCCGCGGCGGTGGCCGCGTTCCAATCGTGCGCGGCGCGCAGGTGGATATAGCCCCAGCCGACCAGGTTGAACAGCACGGTGGCGGTCACGGTGGGGGGCAGGTCCCGCAGGCTGCCGTCGGCGGCGCCATCGCGGAGCAGCCGTTCGAATGGTTCGGCGAAGACATCGACGATCAGCGCGTCGGGTCCGGGCTGGTGGAACACCTCGCCGCGGGCGAGAAAAAACCCGGCCAGCACATGCAGGTGCTCATCGGCTGTGGCGCACAAGGCCTGTAGGGCAATGCGCAGCCGGTCGGCCGCCGAGCCCGGTTGGGCCAACGCCGGCAGCATGGCGCGGGTGTAGGTGTCGGCCGCCTGCGCGGTGACCGCGGCGATCAGATCGTCGCGGGTGACACCGCGCCGGTAGATCGTGGCCCGTGACATCCCGGCCTCGATGCCGACTCGTTCCAGGGTCAGGGCGTGCAGTCCCCACCGGGCGATCGCCGCGGCGGTGGCATCGAGCAGGGACTGGTCGACAACTCCTTGACGTTGAGGCATGCCCTCATCATAGTTGAGACATGAATGTCTCAGTAGTGACTCGTAATAGTCTCAGCCTGCCGGTGGGTCTGGGCTGGACGGTCTGCGCGGCCGGGGCCCTCGGGATTGTGGCCACCTATTGGGATGAGTCCTGGCACACCGACATCGGCCGCGACAGTTTCTGGACCCCCGCCCATCTGATGCTGTACGGGGCGATGGCGGTGGTCGGCCTGGCGATCGCTGCGTGGGGTGTGCGGGTTCTGGTGGCGCTGCGCTCGCTGCGGGCCACCCTGTCCCAGCGGCCGGTGGTCACGGCGTGCCTCGGCGGTGTCACCGCGCTGGCGGCGGCGCCGATCGACAATGCGTGGCATGACGCGTTCGGCCGCGACGCGGTGGAGTGGAGCCCGCCGCACATGCTGGTGATCTTCGCCGCAATCGCCATCGCCCTGGGCGCACTGGCGGGTATCGACCCGAACGCCGCGGCGTTGCGGGCCGCGGCCGGTGCTCTGCTGCTGGCGAACGCCGAGGCACTGGTCTTCGAGTACGAAACCGGGGTCCCGCAGTTCACCGAGACCCTCTACCTGCCGATCATGCTGGCCGCCGGCCTGCTGGCCGCCCACGTGATCGGGCGCGCGGTCCCGGGCGGCGCCCCGGTCACGCTCGCGGTCGCCGGCTACGCCGCGCTGCGGCTGCTGATCATCGCGGCGCTGGCGACACTGGGGCGCAGCACCCCGGACCTGCCGCTCGCGGTGCTCGGCTTGGCGGTCTACGACCTGCCACTGCCCGGACGGCTGGCACGCCCTGCGGCCGCCGCACTGGCCACCGCCACCCTCGCATGGGGTGCCAGCGCGCTCAGGCTGGCCAGCGCCCATCCCGACGCGGTGGCGATCACCGCCGTGCCGGTGATCGTGATCAGCACCCTTGTCCTGGCCCTCGGGTCGTCGCGCCGGTCGCGGGCCGCGCTGCCCGCCGCCGTGGCGGTGCTGATCAGCGGTAGCGCCTTGGCCACCGGCGCGGGGCGTGCGCACGCCCACGACCCGGGGCAGGGCCCGGCGGTAGCCACCGTCGACCTCACCGCCGACACCGACGGGCGCGGCCAGATCACCATGACCGCCCGCTTGACCGACACCGGCGACTGTGAACACACCACGCCGATCCGTCTAGCCGCCCGGCGCGCCGGCCAGACGTTCACCGGTGACCTGCGTCAAACCGGCCTGTGCCGCTACGCCGGGACAGTGACGGTGCCCGGGTCCGGCCGCTGGTTCACCTACGTCGAACTGCGCGAGGGCGATGACAACACCGAGGCCTGGCTGCCGGTCGACGCGGGCACCGCCGGACAGCTCACTCAGACCCGGGTGCTGTACCGGCCCGCGGGCACCGGGGCCGGGCACCGCAGCGCCGAAATCGCCGCCGGCACACCCATTTATCTGGTCGGCATCGCCCTGCTCGGGCTCGGCGCCGCCGCGGTCCGTCGCAGTCCACACCGTCACCACGGCGCGTAAAGTCCGCTGCCGCAACAAATTACATCAATGAAATTTGGTGCGAGAGTTAACCAGTGTGACGAAAGTGATGTACCGTGGCTCACAGTACGGCGCAACTACGTACTTGGACTGGCCGTAGATCACTCATGTGATGGCGGGCAGCACACCCGGGCATAAGGAGAACTGAGCCGATGGCCTCACTATCGCGCACGGATCGTTCCCGACGCCGAACCGCGGCCCCTGCGCGCCTTCGGGCACGAGGATGGCTGCGGCGGATCGGTTATGTGGCAGCGACGGTGTCGACGGTGGTCGCGATGGCCACGCCGGCTCAGGCCGAACCTTTGGCCGCGGGAGGATGGGACCCGTCATTGCCGAGCGTGCTCAGCGCCGGGGCGCCGGGCGACCCGCTGGCGATCGCCAATGCGTCGCTGCAAGCGACGGCGATGGCGGCCCAGACCACCATGGACCTCGGCCACAAATTTCTGAGCACCCTGGGCATCGGCAGTCCCACGGCGGCGCCCGCCGCGACGGTGCGGGGCAACCGGGTCTACGGCAAGCAAGCGATCGAGTATGTGATCCGCCGGGCCGGTTCACAGATTGGTGTCCCCTACTCCTGGGGTGGCGGCAGCCTGACCGGCCCGAGCCGCGGCATCGACTCCGGTGCGGACACGGTCGGATTCGACTGTTCCGGGCTGACCCGGTATGCCTACGCCGGCGTGGGTATCAACCTGCCGCGCTTCTCTGGCGATCAGTACAACGCGGGACGCAAAGTGCCGCCGTCGGAAGCCAAACGCGGCGATCTGCTGTTCTGGGGCCCCGGAGGGGGGCAGCACGAAGCCATCTACCTGGGCGGCGGCCAGATGCTCGAAGCCCAACAAACCGGTGTGCCCGTGAAGATTTCGCCGGTGCGCCGCGGCGGCATGACCCCGTACGTCACCCGCATCATCGAAACGTAGCGCCAGCGCCGGCCCCCTGGGGCCGCGGCCTTGTGCGTCGGTAGCGCGCTGCGTTAGAGGGCGCACATCCACACGCCCGAGGCGCACAAGGCCGCGACGGCCAGTGGACCCACAGCGATCAGGGTGGAGGCACTGCCCAGGGCTGCTTGGGTGCCGATCCGCACCCGCTGGGTGGCCGGGCAGGCCAGGCGCTCGGCGCGGTGCAAGACGGCGACGTCGGCGGCCCCCAGCGCCGAGGCAGGAGCCGCACCGACCAGGGCCATCAAGCCGTCCAGCAGGGCCCGCCTGCCGTAGCGGGCCGCGGCGGCGTCGTCGGCGCACATCTCCAGCAGCCGCGCGACTTCGGTGGCGCCGCGGGTGATCAGACGCACCCGCGGCAGGATCAACGCCACGCCGCGCATCGCCGTGACGATGGCCAGGTGCCGGCCCGCGACATGGGCGCGTTCGTGGGCGATCACGGCGGCCAGTTCACGTTCCCCGAGGGCCGCCACCGCCGCACTGGTGACCACGATGGTCGCCGGGCGGCCCGACACGCAATATGCGGCCCGCTCGGGGGTCTGCATCACATACACGTCCGCGTCAGCGGTTGGTTGGCCCACCAAGCGGATGGCCTCGGAATGCCGATGTGCCTTGGCCCGCAGTCGCACGATGGTGCGGGTCAGGCGCGCACCCGAGAACACGACACCCGCGGCCGCGGCCGCTACCGCGGCCAGCACCGTTACCTGCGCGATGCCCCCGGCCCGGCCCGCCGCCAGGTCGCACAGCAATTCCACGCACGAGGCGACCAGCGACCGGGTCTGGTGCCAGTGCCGCAGCACGTCACCGGCGACCAGCACGCCGACGGCGAGCCAGCTGACCAGAAACGCCACGATCGCGACCAGCCATGCCGCGATGCCGCTGCGCGGCGCGTGGCCGCCATGGGTCAGTCGCGCCAGCACCGGCGGACCGGCCACGCCCAGCACGATGCCGTGGGCAACCAGCAGGCCGGCGGCGTTCATGATGTTTTCGGCTTGCCGGACCGTCGCGCGATGCGGCGCAGCGCTGTGCGCAGATGCTCGGAGTCATCGGGCTCGATCTGCTCGATGAAATAGCTCAACACCAGATCCGACCGTCCGCCGCCGTCGAGCGCATCGCGCATCAACTGCGCGGTGTGCTCTTCACGACTCATCACCGGCAAGTAGCGGTAGGCCCGGCCGTCGCGTTCGCGTTCCAGCCAGCCCTTGGTGTGCAGATTGTCCATCGTCGACATCACCGTGGTGTATGCGATGCGCCGCTGCTCGCTGAGCTCGTCGAAAATCTCGCGTACCGTGACCGCATCCGGCAGGTGATTCCACACCCGCTCCATGACAACCGCTTCCAGTTCCCCGAACCCTCGTACTCGCACCCGGTACACCCTTCACACGCCTTGTCGGCGAGCCTACCGCGGCACCCCCGGTAGGGCGGGCAGCCGCGCCCTCGTCCACCACATCCACACAGCGACAGCGCGGTGTATGCCGGTCGCCTGTGGGACCCCCGGCCCGGCTTTGGTGAAAGCGGGGCTACTCGGCGTGATGGATGCACCGCGTCATCCGGTACCCATCCGGTAACCAGCGCCACGCACATTCACCACAAAGCGAGGTACTGCGGGGTCGTCCTCGAGCTTGCGGCGCAGATGCCCGATATGCACGTCGATCACGTTCTTTTCACCCGCCCACGACCGGCCCCACACGGTTGCCAGCAATTCGTGCCGACTCACCACTGCCGCTGGCCGCGCCGACAATGCGGCCAGGATGTCGAACTCGGTGCGGGTCAGCGCCACCGGTTCATCGCCGACAACGACCCGGCGCGCCTCGACGTCGATCGATAATGTGCCAAAGACCCGAACCTCGCCGCGGCCCGCCCCGGTGTCGGCTTCGGCGTGACCGTCGTGCCGTCGGGGCCGACGCAGCATTGCCCGTATCCGCGCAAGCAGCTCTTCGGCATGCCAGGGCAGCCTGACGACATCGTCGGCGCCGGCCGTGAGGCCGGCAATCACACTCGACGCGGAATCGCACATACTGCCCAGCACCACATAGGCATCGGAGAACGAGCGCAACTCGCGGCATACCCACAGCCCGTCAATGTCCGGCAGCACGACGTCGAGAACCACAACGTCGGGCGCGGTGCTCCGGGCCAACCGCAGCGCCCCCGTACCGTCGGGAGTGATGGCGACCTCGAAGCCTGCTCGCTGCAGACAGTCAGTCACCTCGGAGCTCGGCGCCGCCGCGTCATTGACAATCAGCACCCGACATCTCGCGTGGCTGCGTACGGTCTCGATCGTCACCGCTTCCCTTCTCGTTCGCGGGGGGTGACCGGCTGCCGGTCCAGCCCCAGCGATTTACTATTTGCATTAGTACTATGCAGCTTAGTAGTTATCGGGAGCGGGAGGCGGCCGTGACACGGTGGACGTCGGTTCATTGGCTGGTGGCCGCGGCGGGAGCGGCGGTGGTGTGGCTGGCGATCGGTATCCCCACCGGTCTGCTCGCCACCCCCTGGTACACCCGCATGACACCGCCCACCTGGTGGAGCTACCTCGTGTGGGTGGCCACCGCCGTCATGAGCGGCTTGTTCATCGCCACCTACGTGCGGCGACCGGGTGCCGGTCCTGTGCAGCGCCGCACCGGCGCCGGCGCGGTCGCCAACATTGGGTCACTGCTGGCCGTGGGTTGTCCGGTGTGCAACAAACTGGTCGTGGCCGCGGTCGGGATCAGTGGGGCGCTGAGCATGTGGGCCCCGCTGCAGCCGCTGATCGCGATCGCGTCCCTGCTCGCGCTGGGATGGGCGTTGCGGCGGCGCCTGACCGCCCGCGACGTGTGCCCGCTGCCCGCGCCGTGAGTGTTGTTGCGCAGCAGCACCATTGACGGGATATATCAGGGCAGCGCGCTGCCGCGGCGCCACTGCTCCCAGGGCATGCTCCAATCGCCGTTCTGCCAGATCTGTAGCGGCTCACCGCCGGTGTTGCGTACCTCCACGACGTCGCCGGGCACCGAAAAGTCGTAGAACCATTGGGCGTTTTCGGCATTGAGGTTCAAGCAACCATGCGAGACATCGGTGTTGCCCTGCGCCCACACCGTGCTGTCGAGCTGGTGCAGGTAGATCCCGTCAATGCTGATCCGCGTGGCCCAGGAAATCTTTTCGCGGTAACCCAGGCGAGAGTTGATCGGTAGCCCGTAGGTCGAGGAATCCATGATGACCGGGTTGGCCTTGTCCAGCACGGTGTAGATGCCGCGCTGGGTCCAGAACGAGATCGTCTGTCCGTTGATCGTCTGGCTGCCGCCCATACCCATTGATGTCGGCATGGTGCGCACCAGCGCTCCGTTGTCGAACACCGTGACCTGTTTGGTGTTGTCGTCGGCGATCGCCACGTGGGCGTCCCCGATCTGGAAGCTGACCCGGGCGTCCTCCTGCCCGTAGAGCCCGTCGCCGACCGCCACGCCGTAGATGTTCGCTTCGACGGTGACCGTAGTGCCCGGGGAAAAGTACTGCGGCGGACGCCAATGCGCGGTCTGGTCATCGAGCCAGTACCAGGAGCCCTGCACCGGCGGACTCGTGGTCACCACCAGTCGGCGTTCCGCAGCGGCCTTGTCGGTAATCGGTTCATCGAACCGTGCCACGACGACCGTGCCGATGCCGTAACGCTGTCCATCGCGCAGCGGTGCGCCGCCGGTGGTCCGCAGCGACACGGCCGTCTGGTTGCCGGGTACGAGGGTGGAAAACGTCGACGTCTGTTGAATCGGGGTGCCCGCGGCACCGACGGCCGTCGCTGTGACGGTATAGGTGCGCCCGTACCCCAGCGCGGCGACCGGTTTCCAGACCGTCGCATCGGGTGTCAGCACGCCATCGATTCGTCGGCCTTGGTCGTTGACCATGACCACCTCGGTCACGGTGCCCGATGCCGCCGTCACGGTGACCGGCGCCAACGGGTCGACCTGCTCAGCCCCAGATGGCGGAGCCAGGACAAGCGTGACAGGCACGGTGGGCGGCCGGGCCGTCGACTGCGCGGCGCTGCCACGGTCACCGGCACAACCGAACCCGCAGCGCTGCGTGAAGATGATGACCCCGCCGCCGATCAGCGCCACCGCCAACAACACCGAGGCCACCGCCCGCGCCCAGGTTTTCCCGCTGATGCCCAACACCGCCCCCTGTCTTCGACATTCGGACCGCGGCTGCGCACGACCATGCCATGAACTACTGACAAATATAGTAGACGCTGTGTGGCGTACCGGACGATGGGACGGTAGCCGATCATCGGTCGAAATGAGTTGGTGCCCTGTGGATTAGCCGCGACTTCGGCACGGCTAGATCGCGGCGTTTTCGCTGCCTGGGACACGCGAGCTCCCGCCCAGGCAATCACTGATCCGCTCGTGCGGGCGCGTCAGCGTTGCAGCCCGATGTGCAGTGGTATGCGCCGAGGGTGCAGGGCGCCGTGTGCGCCGGGAACATTGACGTGACCGAGCTTCTCCTTTGATCGTCGCCCGCCCCTCGCGCATGCCACCGAGCGCCGACCCGGCGTGTATCTGACGACTCGGCAGCGGCCGCTACCGGTGCACCTCCACCTCCGACATCGATGGATCGCCCAGGGGAAGGCGCACGCGGAAGGTGGTCTGCCCCGGACTTGCGTCGACGCCGATGCTGCCGTCGTGGGCCTCGGTGATGGCTTTGGCGATCGCCAGCCCCAGCCCGGTGCTGGGACTTCCCTCGGGTCCCGGTGTTCGGGCCCGGACAAATCTGCCGAAGATGTCGCCCACCATCGTGTGGTCAATGCCGGGGCCATCATCAGAGACGGAAAGTTCAGCGATGTTCTCACCGCTCAAAACCCGCAGCGAGACAACGGCTGTGGAGCCCGGCGGCGTATGTGCCCGCACATTCGCGAGCAGATTCATCACCACTTGGTGCAGGGCGGCAGCGTCCCCCCGCACCCACACCGGGGTTTCCGGTAGCTCGGATGTGTACCGATGGTCCGGCGCGGCAACGGCGGCATCGCTCACGGCGTCGCTGACCAATGCACTCAATTCCACGCTTGAGAAATCGAGGGCGCGTCCCTCATCCAGGCGCGAGAGCAGCAACATGTCGTCGACTAGCGCGGTCATCCTGCAGGATTCGGCTTCGATGCGTGCCAGCGCATACTCGGTAGTCTGAGGAAGCGCTGCGCTATCCTGCCTGGTCAGTTCGGCGTAGCCGCGGATGGAAGCCAGCGGAGTGCGCAGTTCATGGCTCGCATCACTGAGAAAGCGCCGCATACGCCGCTCCTCCCGCCCGCGCGCCACCAGTCCGGCATCGACACTGGACAACAGCCGATTCAATGCGTCCCCGACAATGCCCACCTCGTTGTCAGGGGCCGCGTCATCGCGCCGGACACGCATCGTGATGCGGTGACCGGCTTCGCCCAGCGGCGCTTGAGACGCCTGAGCAGCAACGGCCGCGACCCGATGCAAGGGGCGCAATGCGCGTCGGACCAAGATGACGGTGCACGCGGCGGCAGTCAGCGCGGCGATGATCGTAATAACAACTACAGCAACCGTTTTCGTTGCGATCATCTGGTTCGCCGCGTGCATCGAGACGGCGGAGATCAGACGCACGCCGGGGCCGACATCGGCGCCTGCCAGTCGATAAGTTCCCAGCTCCCCGAGGCTGACGGTGTGCGGCGAGGCCGTCGCAAGTGAACTTAACGACTCAAGCGAGTTCACCGCAGTCATCGGGGGCAGGCCGGGGCCAGTATCGGTAAACATCGCCGCCTCAGCGACATGGCCGCCGCGCATGACGGCGATGACCGTGCCAGGCGCCTGGCCTGTCAACCCAGCCAGGCCGGCATGGCGCGCTGCGCTGGCGAGCGACCCGTCGTACATATGCTGGAACACTGCGAGCGAAGAACGAACCGCGTTGTCGCCCATGGCTGTTACATATGCGTGAAGCGTGTAGATCGATAGCGCGCCAAGAGCCAATACCAGCGCGGACACGAGTGCCGACACGCCCAGAACCAGCTGAGTACTCAACTTGCGCAGGCCCCAGCGGGACCGATGATGGGCCAATCTCACCCCAACTCTTGCCGCTGGCCACGTGAATGTGCACCCGTATGCGGTGCAGCACAGAGGTTCTGGGCATCCGGCCATCCTGCCCAGCTGCGACTGCCTATCGACGGCACCTCCGATTGCGGGACTGCGTTTGCTTCCACGGTCCAGATCATGGGTTGAGTATCGGGCCGAAGTACGTAGTTGTCACGTAGTTCATATCCAATTCTCATGATGGCGGCCATTGCGTGGGCGCATTAGAGTCAGGGATCCCTCAACCCGATACCGCGCCGGGGGCGCCGGCTTGTCCGAATAGCCGATCGTGGCACCGGCCGCCGCGATGCGGTGTACTCGACTATTCGCGCGAGCTCCACTTCACCGATGCTCCGCTTTTGATTGAAAGACCATAATGAACCTCGACACGCGAATCTTCTACGTCATCAACGGTTTTGCCCGGAACACTCCGTGGCTGCAGCCGGTTGTCGCCGGATACGCCAACAACGGGATTCTGGTGTTCGCCGCGCTGATGATCGCCGGTTGGTGGGTCGCTCGCAAGAGCAGCGGTCCGGCGGCGATGGCCGCGGCGCTGTGGACGCCACTGGGCGTCCTTGCCGCGCTGGTGGTCTACGATCCGATCGCTTTGGCGGTGAACGAGACCCGTCCATGCAATGCGCTGCACGACATCGTGGTCCTGCACTGCAACACCGATGGCGGTTTCCCCAGCGTCCACACCGTTATCGCCGCGGCGGTCGCAGCGGGAATGTGGCTGGTGAACCGATACCTGGGCATCATCACCGTGCTGGCGGCCGCGTTCATGGCGTTCGCTCGCGTGTACGTCGGCGCACACTATCCCGGCGATGTGCTTGCCGGGCTCACGCTGGGGTTCGCGATCAGTCTGGCCGGGTACGCCCTGGCGCGACCACTGCTGCGCCGGCTCATCGGCCACGCTCGCAGGACATGGCTACGCGTCCTGCTCACCGCACAGGCCGCCGAGTCTGGCACCACTGATCCGAACCCGCCACGAGCCCATTGGTAGCCAGACCGTGGCAGGGCTGTATCGGCGCGGCCGATGACCGTGTATGCGGCCGGGTTCGGGTACGTCTATTCCCGTGGAGCCAGGCGCTGTGGAATTCGGTTGTGGTCATCAGAGGGGCACGCATCGAACCTCTGGTTCGGGTTTGAGTCGCGCCTGAAGGCGTTGGCGGGATCGGATCGTTTGGCCAGCGCCGGTGTGGTCATGCAGGACCGCTAATGCGACGCCCCTCAGGACTCCGCGGCGATCCGTTCGACGACCGGCTGCAGATCCGTGGCGAGCAGTTCTTTGAGGAACACCGCAGCGACGCGTCGGTGGCGATCGAGAATCAGTGTGGTGGGTACCACGCTCGTCGGATAGCCCTTGCCCAACGCGATGACGCTACGCATCGCGGGGTCGAAGATCGATGGATGCATCACGTGGCGGTCCGTAACGAAATCCTGTGCCGTGGCACGGTTGTCGCGTACGTCTACACCCAGAAATGCGACGCCGAGCGGTTCGGTGGCAGTGAACACTTTCTCCAGTTCCGGGGTTTCGGTGCGGCACGGTGCGCACCACGCTCCCCAGACGTTGACGACGACGACCTTGCCCGCAAAGTCAGACACCGCAATGGGCCGGTAGTCCATCAGGGCGATGCCACCGAGGTCCCCGATGACGCGGCGCGATGGTGGCGGGTCGTAAAAGATGTCAGTCTTGCCGCCGGGGGAGACGAATTCGAAGGTGCCACCTTGCGCGACAGCGTCCGTGCCGATGCTGCAGCCGGCCAGGATCGGCACACCGGCCAGCACGACAGCCAGTGCCCTCACGCGCAACCGGTTCAGCATGAGGTCCCTTCGATGGCGGTGACACTAGACAACGTCTACTATCTAGGTACGGAGATAGTAGACGGTGTTGATCCGGTGCACCAAAAGTACGGGTCGGAACGCGAGAGGGATGCCACGATGACTCAGTTTCTGCTAGCGGCGGCGCCTTTGGCCTGCCCGATTGGGATGGGTGTGATGATGTGGATGATGATGCGCGGCAATCACAGCCCCGCCGACGCAGAACAGCGTGAGGTGGCCCAGCTGCGGGCCGACATCGCCGAACTGAAGTCCTCACGGGCGCACCAGCTCTGATGTCAAGCTGGGGCGCGGTGCTGATCGTCACCGCGGCGGTGGTGCTGACCTATGTCTTTTGCGTGCGGCCGATGCGGCGAGGCAAAAGCTCGAGTTGTGCCGGTACGTCCACGACGAGCGCCGAGGTGGCCGAGTTACGTAAGGAGTTGGCGCAGTTGCGTGAACAGAGAGATCAGGGCGCGTGACCGATCGCACCGACCAGACAACTGAAACCCACCCCTTTCCCCAAGCGCCGATGGCACCCGCCGTCGAGCGGGTGGAGTTGATGATCGGCGGGATGACGTGCGCGTCCTGTGCCGCGCGGATCGAGCGCCGGCTCAACAAGATCGACGGCGTGACCGCCGCGGTGAACTTCGCCACCGAGAAAGCGATCGTGGCCTTCCCGGCCGGGATGTCGGTCGCTGACCTCACCGGTGCCATTGCCGACGCCGGCTACACCGCCACCCCTCCCACGCCGACCACGACGCCCGCCGTCGAGGCCGGTGATGGCGCCGGCGAGCACGATGAGCATCTGCGCTCGCTACGCCAACGCATGCAGGTGTCGGTGGCGCTGGCGATCCCGGTGATCGCGATGGCGATGATTCCGCCGCTGCAGATCGCCAACTGGCAGTGGCTGTCCCTGACCTTGGCCGCGCCGGTCGTGGTGTGGGGCGCGTGGCCGTTCCACCGGGCCGCCGCCCTCAACGCCCGGCACGGCACCGCTACGATGGACACCCTCATCTCCGTCGGTGTCGGCGCGGCGTTCCTATGGTCGCTGTTCGCGCTGTTTTTCGGCACCGCCGGCCAACCGGGGATGCACCACGAGTTCAGCCTGACCGCCGGCCGCGGGGATGCCACCGGCAACGTCTACTTCGAAGTGGCCACCGCCGTCACCGCGGCGATCCTGCTGGGCCGATTCTTCGAGGCCCGCGCCAAACGCCGCGCGGGCGCGGCCCTGCGATCACTGTTGGAGTTGGGCGCCAAAGACGTCGCAGTGCTGCGCGGTGGTGGTGAAATCCGCATCCCGACAGAACAATTGGCTGTCGGCGACCGGTTCGTGGTGCGCCCGGGTGAGAAGGTCGCCACCGACGGGGTGATCGTCGAGGGCGGCTCGGCGGTCGATGAGTCCATGCTCACCGGCGAATCGGTACCGATCGAGGTCGGCCCGGGCGATGCGGTCACCGGGGCCACGGTCAACGTCGGCGGGCGGCTGGTGGTTCGGGCGACCCGCGTCGGCGCCGACACCCAACTCGCCCAGATCGCCCGCCTGGTGACCGAAGCCCAACAGGGCAAAGCCCAGGTTCAGCGGCTCGCTGACCGGGTGTCGGCGGTGTTCGTGCCCGTCGTCATCGCGATAGCGCTGCTGACGTTGGGGGTCTGGATCGGCACCGGTCACGGCGTGGCGGCCGGGTTCGCCGCGGCGGTGGCGGTGCTGATCATCGCGTGCCCCTGCGGGCTCGGATTGGCCACGCCCACAGCACTTTTGGTTGGGACGGGGCGCGGCGCGCAGCTGGGTATCGTGATCAAAGGACCCGAGGTCCTCGAATCCACCCGCCGCGTCGACACGGTCGTGCTGGACAAGACCGGCACAGTCACCACCGGCAAGATGAGCCTGATCGGCGTGCACACCGCCGCCGGGGTGTCCGAGGCGCAGGTGCTGCAGGTGGCCGGGGCGTTGGAGGATGCTTCGGAGCATCCGATCGCCAAGGCGATCGCCGCCGGGGCCCGCGAACGGGTCGGCGACCTGCCCACGGTTGCGGGATTTGTCAACCATGAGGGTCTCGGTGTCACCGGCGAGGTCGACGGGCTGCCCGCGCTGGTGGGCCGCGACGGTCTCATGGACAGTTACGAGATCACCGTGCCGGCGGAGCTGGTCGCCGCCAAACAGGACGCTGAAACCCGCGGCCGCACCTCAGTTGTGGTTGCCTGGGGCGGGCAGGCCCAAGCCGTGCTGATGGTCGCCGACACCGTCAAACCGACCTCCGCTGAAGCGATCGGCGGCCTGCGGGCGCTCGGCCTGACCCCGGTGCTGCTCACCGGGGACAACGAGGCCGTCGCTCGCGCAGTGGCCGCCGAGGTCGGCATCGACCAGGTGATCGCCGAAGTCATGCCCAAAGACAAAGTCGACACGGTCGCCCGGCTACAACAGGGCGGCGCGGTCGTGGCGATGGTCGGCGACGGCGTCAACGACGCCGCCGCTCTGGCCCAGGCCGATCTGGGACTGTCGATGGGCACCGGTACCGACGCCGCGATCGAGGCCAGCGACCTCACGTTGGTGCGTGGGGATCTGCGCTCGGCGGTCGACGCCATCCGGTTGTCGCGGCGCACCCTGCGCACCATCAAAGGCAACCTGTTCTGGGCGTTCGCCTACAACGTGGCCGCGATCCCGCTGGCCGCGCTCGGCCTGCTCAACCCGATGCTCGCCGGCGGCGCAATGGCCTTCTCCAGCGTCTTCGTCGTGACCAACAGCCTGCGACTACGCACGTTCACCAGCACCGCCACCCCCGAATCCGGTTCTGCGGCAACACCGCCCGCCCGGCGGCCACGGTGGGTGCCGGCCGCTGCCGCGATCATGCTGGCCGGTGTTGTGGCGGCAGTGGTGGTCGGCGTGCAGCATTGGGCACCGGCCAGCGCGGCCACCACGCTCACCCTGCTGGCCGCGGGAGGGGTGATCGGCATCGCCGGCACCGTCACCGGCTTCCTGGCCGCCCGCAACCGCAACTGACACCGCCTCCACCCCAACCGAATTCTGATCGACTCAAGCGAACAAGGACCACGAATGAATCTGACCGCCGTATTGATCACCGGGCTGCTCGCCGGAGGCGTGTCGTGCGCGGCCGTGCAGGGCGGGCTGCTGACCGGACTGATCACCCGCCAACGGGCCACCGAGGTCGCCGCGGCCGAGGCGGCCACCGGGACCCGCCCCGGCGGGTCGACGCTGGAGGCGATCCGTGACGACCTAACCCCGGTGGGCGGATTCCTGGCCGGGAAACTGTTGTCCCACACCGTCTTAGGTGCCCTGTTGGGGGCGGCCGGGGCAGCGGTGCAACTGTCGATCGGGGCCCGCACCGGGATCCAGATCGTCGCCGGCCTGCTCATCATCAGCTTCGGCCTGGCCCAATTGGGTGTCCCGGGTTTTCGGCGCATCGTGATCGAACCGCCCGCCTCCTGGATGCGGTTCGTGCGAGGCCGTGCCCGCTCGCAGACCGCGGTCGCGCCGGCCCTACTCGGGATGGCCACGATCCTCATCCCGTGCGGGGTGACACTGTCGGTGGAGGCGCTGGCCCTGGCGTCCGGGTCGCCGCTGCAGGGCGCGCTGATCATGGCGGTGTTCATCGCCGGCACCAGCCCGCTGTTCGCGCTGATCGGTTACGCGGCCCGCAAATTGGCCACGGTGTGGAGTGGGCGCCTGGCCGCGGCGACCGGTGTCGCGGTCGTGGCGATGGGCCTGTTCACCCTCAACGGCGGTCTGGAATTGGCAGGGTCACCGCTGGCCGCGAGCCACCTCGGCCGGACCCTGGGCCTGACCGGGTCGGCCGCCGTCGCCGACGCGGCCACCGTGACCATCACCGCCGGACACCAGAACGCGGTCATCACCGCCGGCCCCGGCGGCTACAGCCCCGAGAACATCCAACTGAAATCCGGCATACCCACCACCCTGACCGTGCACTCCGATAACGCCGAAGGCTGCATCCGGTCTTTCCTGATCGACCGGACCGGGGACGAACGCATCCTGCCGGTCACCGGGGACACCCGCATCGACCTCGGGGTTCTGCAGCCCGGGCAGCTGACCTATCACTGCGGCATGGGCATGTACGGCGGCTACCTCACCGTCACCTAACAACCAACCAACCTCGACACCATCTGCGAAACCCCAGGAGCACACCACATGCCGACCACCCACACCTTCCGCGTCGACGGAATGCACTGCGCCAGCTGCTCAATGCTGATCGACGAAACACTCGAAGACCTGCCCGGTGTCGCCACGTCGCACACCTCGGTCAAAAACGCGCGCACCACCGTCGAACTCGACACCACCGCCACCACCACCGAACAGGTCACCGCAGCGATCACCGAACTCGGCTACCAGGCCGAACTGCTTGCCCCCTAGCCGAATTCACGGACCGCCGCGGCACGTTGGCCGACGGACAACCACAAGAAAGAAGGCGTATCGGTGACCGCGACGCGATGGCTGCGGCCGCAAATAGCAGCGCTGACCATTGGGGCACTCGGCTTGTTCGCCTCTGCCACGGTCCTGGCACCGCACGCCACCACCACACCGCTGACACCGGTTGCCCAGAGCCCGGCCGCCGACACCGTCGGCGGTGGGACCACCACTCGCGGCGATGCGTCGCACAGCCAGATGTCCAGCGGCGAAACGAGCACCAGCGGCAGCGCGACCACCACCGGAACCGGCCACACCCAAACCAGTGGAATCACCGCAGGCGGGACCACAACAGGCGGGACCACCACTGGCGGCACCAGCAGCGGGACGCACACCGATGGCGGTGCTGCCACGACCGGTAGCAGCGGATCGACCACCACCGGCCCCACGACCACCACCGGCCCCACGACCACGACCGGCCACGGCGCGGACGGGTCGACTACTGACCCAACGGTCGGCGGCACCACTGGGGCAACGGGCACCAACGGCACGACCGGCCCGGCGAACAGCGGCATGCCCACCGGGACCGCCGGCGGCATGAAAAGCGGTGGCATGAAAGGCGGCATGCCCACCGGCGGCGCCATGGGAAGCGGCGCGATGAAACCCAGCGGCGCACCCATGCCCAGCAGCGCCATGGGCAGCGGCGCCATGGGTGATCGTGTGATGAGCAGCCACCCGATGCCCGGCGGCATGCACGAGCGCACCGCCGTCGCCGCGATGCCTGCTGGCAAAGTCACCGCAGCCGCTACCGGGCGCCCCGATCCAACGGTCGCGGCCATCGACACGCCAAGCCCACCGAAGGCCGCGGCCCCTGCCGACGGCCCGCAGTTGACGGCCGCCAGCACCCCTACACGCGCGCCGTGGGCGATCGTGGCCGCGGGAGTCGCGATCGCCGCTGCGGGAGGGGGCATCGGCGCTGTGTTCGGCGCCCTCACGCGACGCCGGCCCCGTGTCGGCCTGACGTGAGCGGCAAGGACGGGAGAGGGCATCGCATGGGTACCGCACGCACACCACGCAATATGGCGAAAGCCGAACGCGCACAACGCAAAACGCTCGCCCAGCTAGGATCGGGTGGGCAGCGCAGCAGACTCGTGTGGATCGCAGCATTCGCGGTCACCGCGGCGGCGCTGCTGGCCGCGACGATCATCTGGCTGCCCGCCAGAAACGGCAACCACGCGGCAACGACATCGACCGGCCTCGATCACTCCCCAGCGACGGTCGCCGCCGGCGCCGACAGCATGCCGCCGTGGCCCGCGCCCACCGATGCTGCGGCCGCCGTCGCCGCAGCAGGCCTGCCGATGCTCGGTGAGGAGGGCATGGTCGAACACGTTCATACCCACCTGGACGTGTTGGTCAATGGCCGGGCGGTGCCGGTGCCGGCCCGCATCGGCATCGACGGCACACACCGCACGATCAGCCCGCTACACACCCATGACAGCACCGGCGTAATCCACGTCGAATCTCCGGCACACCGACAATTCAGCCTCGGCGAATTCTTCTCCGAATGGCAGGTTAGCTTGTCGGCCAACAACATTGGCGCACTGCGCGCGGCCGACGGCAAGAGCCTGCGGGTCTTCGTCAACGGCGCACCGCAGACCGGCAATCCGGCCGCCATCCTGTTGAAACCGCATGATGAGATCGCCGTCGTCTACGGCACGCCGGAGCTTGGTGAGAGCATTCCGAGCACATACAATTTCCCCCGCGACGCGTAATTCGGGTCCCGGGAAGCAGACGCTGGTCACCGCGTCACATCAGCAGGCGCATTCTTCGCCGCGCCAGGCCTCAATTCCTTCACGCACGGCCAGGGCCGCCACGAGCAGCCCGACGGCGGGATCGAGCCACCACAGTCCGAATGCGGTGTTGGCCACCAGTCCGATCAACACCGCGCCAGCAAGGTAGGCGCACAACAGATTCTGGGTTCCTTCCCCGGAGGTGGCCGCCGATCCCAATTGCGCGCCCAGCCGGCGTTTAGCGCGGCCCAGGATCGGCATGACGATCAGCGACGTGATCGACAACGCGATCCCGAGCCAGCTGGTTCGAGGGTGTTCGCCCGCGATCAGGGTGGTGATGGCGTCATACGCGATGTATGGGGCGAGCAGGAAAAACGTCCCGGCGACCGCCTTCTGCGCACGAGCCTCCGCGTCCGGGGACACGGTGCGCGAGCCGGTAAAGCGCCAGACGATGATGACCGACGCCAGGCCCTCGATCAGAGAGTCCAGGCCGA
Organism: Mycolicibacterium aubagnense; assembly: GCF_010730955.1. Lineage (NCBI taxonomy): Bacteria > Bacillati > Actinomycetota > Actinomycetes > Mycobacteriales > Mycobacteriaceae > Mycobacterium > Mycolicibacterium aubagnense. Next base: position 78,440 of record NZ_AP022578.1, read on the forward strand.
AGCCGAGCAGGGCCACAGAATTGGCTAGCCACGAGGCCACTACCGCAACGATGCCTTCGGCGGCCATGTAGCCCAGCGAAATCCAGGACAGCAGTTTGGCTTTGCGTGCGGCGGCATGCCAGGCCGCGTCATGGCCGGGGACCGTGACCGGGACGCAGCAGTCATCGGCGCAAGCAGGCCCGCGCTGGCAGTGTGAGGCCCGCTCGGCCGCTGTTTCGTCGATGCTTTTGTCGGTCACGGTTGTCCTCCGGTGCCGTAGGTGGGGCAGAGTTCGACGGCGTTGCCGGTGGCCGCCAGGACCGTCTCGGCGGCGGCGAGCACGTCGATCAGGGCGGGCTGGGCGAGCTGAAACACCGAGGATCGGCCTACCGGATCGGAGGTCACCAGGCCGCAATCCCGAAGACAGACAAGATGTTTAGAGACCGTCGACTGCGCCAGCCCGACCGCGTCGACGAGGTCGGCGACCCGCGCGGGCCCGGCAGACAGCCGTCGCACAATCGCCAGCCGCGTGGGATCGCCCAGCGACCGAAACAGCGCCGCCGCCGGAGCCAGCTCGATGCGCTGCATCTCAGCAGGAACAGTATTCATCGCCACAGAGCGATTATATCGTCCGTGGCCTAATGGTCTGAATACCCGCGGGTTGTCAGTTTTTCCGGGCGGTGACGCGTTCGACCAGCCCGAGGTGGAAGCGTTGCACCTGGGTGACGGTCAGTGCCGCGCTGCGGCGAATCAGGGTGAGCGGGCGGCGCATAAAGTGTTCCCCACCAAGGGGGACAGTGACGCCCTCGAGTAGTCGTTGGACGATTCGCACTGGAGCAGAGCTGCTTTCGATGTGATCGACGAGGATCAGGTTGCCGCCGGAGCGCAGGACTCGAGTCATCTCGGCGAGAGCTTGCGCGTGGTCGGGGATCGCACAGAGCCCGAACGTGCACACCACAGTGTCGAATGATGCGTCGGTAAACGGGAGATGGTGAGCGTCGGCCTGGCGTAGATCGACCGTGCGGCCGAGGTTGGCGGCGCGCTGTCGAGCCAGGTCCAGCATTCCCTGACTCCAGTCGATTCCGGTCACGGTGACGTCATCGGGATAGAAGGTCAGGTTGAGCCCGGTGCCGACCGCGACCTCCAGGACAGCGCCGCTGGCCTGGCTGCAGGCCCATTGCCGGGAGTTGCCGAACAGGTGTCGATGGGCGTGTCAAATGGTCTGTGTAAGTCCTGTTAACGGAAGGATCGCAGGACGTGACAACAGGCAAGGACATGGATGGGGTGCTGGTTGAGGCGGTCTCCACGGTGGAGATGGCCGAGGCGCTTCGGGCGTCGGGCGCGGTCGATGATCTGCTGGCGCAGATCGATACCGGCGAGGTGGCGCTGACCGGCGAAGGCGGGCTGCTGCCCGGGCTGATCAAGCTCGCTCTCGAACGCGGCCTGGCCGCCGAGCTGACCGATCATCTGGGGTATGAGAAGGGCGACCCGGCCGGCCGGGTGCTGCCCAACGCCCGCAACGGCAGCTCACCCAAGACTGTGCTCACCGAGGCCGGCCCGGTGCCCCTGGATGTGCCGCGGGACCGCGATGGCTCGTTCACCCCGACGCTGGTGCCCAAAGGCACCCGCCGTATCGGTGGTCTCGATGACATGATCGTTTCACTGTATGCGGGTGGAATGACGTTGCGGGACATACAATTTCATCTTCAATCGACGATCGGGACCGAGGTGTCGCACGAGACGATCTCCAAGATCGTCGACGAGATCTCCGATGAGGTGCTGGCTTGGCAGCGCCGGCCGTTGGAGCCGCTGTATCCGGTGATCTACCTCGACGCGATGATCGTGAAGGTCAAAGACGGCGGCCACACCCGCAACAAGGCCGCGCACATCGCTGTGGGCGTCGACATGGCCGGGGTCAAGCACGTCCTGGGCATCTGGGTCCAGCCCAACGAAGGCGCATCGTTCTGGGCGTCGGTGTGCGCGGACCTGGCCAACCGGGGTGTCAAGGACGTGCTGATCGTGTGCTGCGACGGGCTCACGGGCTTCCCGGAGGCGATCGCCGCGACCTGGTCGCAGGCCGCGGTGCAGACCTGCGTGGTGCATCTGATCCGCAACGCGCTGCGGTTCGTGTCCTATGCCGACCGCAAGGCCGTGGCCGCGGCGCTCAAGCCGATCTACACCGCACCCGATGCCGACGCTGCCCGCGTCGAGTTGGACGCGTTCGCCGCCTCGGAGCTGGGGAAGAAAAATCCCACGGTGACAATGGTTTTCGAACGCGCGTGGGAGCAGTTCATCCCGTTTTTGGCGTTCCCGCCTGAGCTGCGCCGGGTGATCTACACGACCAACTCGATCGAGTCGTTGAACTATCAGCTGCGCAAGATCATCAAGAACCGCGGACAGTTTCCCAACGATGCCTCGGCGGTGAAATTGCTGTGGCTGGCGATCTGCAACATCGAAGACAAACGCGCTGCACAGCGGGCCAAGGAACGCGGCCAGAAACAGGGCCGCACAGCCCCCGGACGCCTCGTGGAAGGACAGGTGGTCACCAACTGGAAGAAGGCACTCGAGCAACTCGCACTGGTCTACCCAGAGCGCATCGAACGTTATCTGTAAGCACCACAACAACTCACATACGGACAATCAGACAGGCGATTTACACAGAAAACTTGACAGGCTCGTGTCGATCGAAGAAACCCATTTCCCGGTCGTAATTGCGGGACTTCTTATCCCAGTACCGGTTCCACCTACTCAAGCGATCATCAGAAGCGGTCATGTGCCGTCGCCTTCGGTCTCATTTATGCACTCCATGTTCCGGCGTCTGCAGGCTGTACCAACACCGTCGCGACGCGTCGGCGCATCCCGGGGCGGCGTTAGCGCGGGCCCATCATTGAGCCTGGCCCCATCATCCCCCCGAACCACCCATCATGGCCGGCATGCCGTCGCGCACGAACCCGCTAACCTCGCGGGCATGGGCCCGGATCGCCTCGGCGAGCTGGGGATCATCAGAGGTTTCCTCGGCCACCACCCCGGCCGCGGTGAACGTCAGCTGGCGGCGGTACCCGCGTGCGTTCTGGAACAAGGTCGGCAGGCTCTCGCTCATGCACATCACTTCCGAGCCCTGCGCCAGGTGGCCGTACATGCTCGACACGTGGGCCTTGAGCTGGGCGGCCAATTCCGGGGCGTCCGATTCGGTGGTGGTGCGGACCCCGCCGGGAATGTCGTCAACGGTGCGGCGTAGCTCGGTGTGCCGGTTAAACATCTCCATGTACCGAGCCATGTCGGTGCCGCGGACCCCCATCATCGAGCCGCCGTCGGCCAGGCGCACCGCCGACCGTGGTGATTCAACCAACCCGCGCAGCACGTACGCCGCCGCTGCGACCACGCCAGCACCCATCGTGGCCAGCGCCGCCCGCCGGCTCAGGTGACCAAAATACATGGGACTCACCGCCCCAGGTTCGGGATCGGGTTGCGGAGACGCGCATCATCTGCGCACTGCGTGTCACTGATGGCCATGCCCGGTACCGCCTGTCCTTGGGTTGTGGTGGTTCCTCGGTCGAACGGGGGTGGATGTCTACATGTACATCGGTGGTTGGGGTGGTTACCCCATGCACAAGCTCACGCCGGTAGCCGCCAGGGCACCAATCATCACGGGCCCGAGGCCCGCCAGCACGATCGCCGATACCAGCGCAATCTGGGTGGCGACGCCAAATGGTGCGCGCGGCCCAGCGAGACGCTCTGCGCGATCGAGCACCGCGACATCGGCAGCACCGAGCGCCTCGGCGGGCGCCGCTCCGCACAATGCGATCAGCCCGGACAACAGTGCCGCACCGCCATGGCGCCGGGCCGCTGCATCGTCGGCGCACATCTCCAGCAACCGCGAAACCTGCTGTGCGCCTTCAGCCATCAGCGCGACACCCGGAAACACCCGGGCCACGGCACGCAGAAATGTCATCACCGCGAGGTGGTGCCCGGCCAGGTGGGCGCGCTCGTGAGCCAACACCGCCGCCCGCGCCCGCTCATCGAGCACATCGAGCGCCCCGCTGGTGAACACGATCGCCGGCGGGCTACCGGACACACAGTAGGCCGCCGGCCGCGGCACATCGATCACCACGACGCCGTCGTCAGAGGTACCGCGCCCCACCAGCCGCACGTCCTCGGCGTGCTGACGGGCACGCCGACGCAGCACACCCACGGCGCGGACCAGCCGTATCGTGGCGACGACCGCAGCCACCGCTGCCGCGGCCAGCACACCGCCTACGACCGCCTGCCCCACCCCGCTCACGCCACCGCTAACCGCACGGCACAGCCACGTCAGACACATCACGATGAGCCGATCCAGATGGCCCCAATGGCCGATCAGTTGGGCTGCAATAATCGCCGTCGTGGCCGCCCACGTCGCGAGCACACTGACGATCGCGCTCAGCCAAGCCGCTACCCCGAGCCGGGGAGCCGGTCCGCTTGCGGTCAGCCGCCGCAACACCGGAGGTCCGAGAACGAGGACCACGAGGCTATACCCGAGCAGACACACCACCGTGCTCACTGCGTGGCCGCCCGATTGGCCAGACGCCGCAATGCCGCGCGTAGTCCTGCAGATTCCTCAGGACTCATCTGTTCCACGAAATGCGTGAGCACCAATTCGCTGCTACCGCCGCCGTCGAGCGCGTTGTGCATCATGCGCGCCGTGTACTCCTCACGCGTAAGCGCCACCCAATAGTCATAGGCCTTGCCCTGACGCTTACGGGTCAGCCAGCCCTTAGTGTGCAGGTTGTCCATCGTCGACATGACCGTCGTGTAGGCGATGTCCCGCTCGCTGGCCAGCTCGTCGAACACCTCACGCACCGTCGTTGGCGCGCCCGGGTCCCGATTCCACATACGGTCCATGATGACCGCCTCAAGTTCACCGAATCCTCGCACCCGCACGCTCGCCCCTCATCTCCGCTCGCGGTGTCAGCGATCAGCGTTGCACCTCAGCCTGTTTCCGCTGCCACTATCTACGTACCTAGATAGTAATCGTACCCGTGTGCGGACAGTACGCCTGGGACTTGCACTTGAGCGGCGGCATTGAACACTGTCTGGCGTTCGTCGATATCGTGACCAGCTCGGTGGCCCACCCGGGACCCGAATAGCTGTTGCACCGCTCGATGATCACTGTTGGTACGACAAAGTCGTCGTTCTCTGCGCTCATTGGGACGCACTGCAACAATCCAAACTGGCGATAGAATACTCAGAGACGGGATACGCGAAGACCTCGACCTCGACTACCTGGACTTGCCGTGGACGGCCGAACTCGTTGCCCCGGGCTTCACACTGGGTCCCTTCGCGCGGGGGTATCGCACCCTCAGCCGCACCAACGGCCGGCCCGTCGCCGCTGCTCGCGACGAAACCTTGAGTCTGGTGAAGCTGGTGCCGTTGTCCCACTTCATTCTGGTCGAGGACCTCGAGGCACTGAAACGGGCTTTCCTTAGCTCGACGGGGGCGCCCCTGCTAACAGCTGATGGGCGTTATCGAGCGCTCTGATGCCTAACTCTGACTGGGGCGAAGGCACGGAGGGGTGTGCATATGGAAAATGGTGTCCTGCAACGCTATCGGACTGAAATGCGCGAGCGATCAGGTTGATGCGCTCCGACGCTTGACAGCGGCAATGAACTGACGCTCTACCTGCAGGACGCGGCCGAACAGATAGCGTGCTTTGAATCCTGGGTATATGGGCTGCTTTTCGAGTGCGTCGAGTTGCGCCGTTAGGTTGACATAGTCGGCCGCGGCGAGTTTGTCGCCGAGCGCCTGAAGGTTGCACCGGGCGTAGTTGATCCGGCTGTGTATGCGATTGGCGTCCATGGCTCGGGACGGTATTGCTGTCGAGAAATCACCGCAACTCACCTTTGAAACGGCCGACGATACATCTTGGCGCTTGGCGTTAGGCTGCTCGCGAGTGCGAATTTCGCCTAGGAAACCTACGTTTTCGCTCGGTGGCTCGCGACCATCGGATACTGGGTTTCTTTCAGGAATGCCCGTACTATTTGGAAGCACACAGACCGGTACAACGCCTTGCGTGACCCGGTTAAAGACGTTGAAGAGCCCGGTATTCGACCCCTGCGGTCGACCCGGGTTCTTTGCTTTCTGCCAGCAGTGGGCTACTAGCGCCGGTGGCAGTAGCTGGCTTCGCCGCTAGTCGTCGGTGAGGTCGACGGTGTTGGCTTGGGTGCGCTGCAGACCTTGATTATGGCTGCGTGTGCGCAGCCAGTTGGCGTCCTGGTGGCGCCGGTAGGCGGCCAGATTCTCGGCGCGAACCCGGTCGGCGTGCTCGAGCGCGTCGCGCAGCTGGTCGGTGAGGACGTCGGGGGTGACGCGGCGCAGCTGGGCCACGACGGGATCGAGGTCGGGTGCGCCGGCGTGGCTGGTGGCCACCGACGGGGCCGTGGTCAGGGCGCGGTTCCACGGCAACTCAGCCGAGAGCAGTTTCATCATGCGGTCCGCCGGTTCGGGCGGCCACGTGCCGGAGCTCGTGTCGATGAGGATCAGACCGGCATTGGCTTGTGCCGCGTGTTCGGCGAGGTCGGCGATCTGCTCTGGTTGGGCGGCCTGCGCGTGGTCGACGATGATGAGGCCACCGGCGGGCATTGCACTGGCGCTGTCACTGGTGAATTCGGCGTGGGCCGCGTCGATGGTGGTGGCGCCGTCGGCGAGGTTGTCGCGCTGGGCGGCGGCGGCTTGTTCCTCGGTCGGGCCGCACCACAACACTTTTCGGCCAGCATCGGTCGCGGCGCTGTGCAGGATGTGCAGCGCGGTCGTGCGTTCGGTGTCGGGGTGCGCGTGCACGACGCTCACCGTGAACGGTAGTTCGGCGATGCTGCGCAGCGCCGCGGCGGTGTTGTCCGTCAGGCCGGCGGTCGCGGTGGGGGCGATGCGCAGCGCCCGGGCGCTTTGATGTTGTCCGGCGACGTCGAGCACGCGTAGTTCTGTGTCCAGGTCATCGATTTGGGCGGCGACATGCTCGGCGGTGCGGGTTTCGGCGTCGGCGAAGGCGGCTGCGACGGTGCGTTCAGCGGCGTCAAGGTGCTTGCGTACCAGCTGGTTGTCGTAGCGGGCCTGGTCGACCATTTCGAGATCACGCGCATGAAGTTCGGCGAGGAAGTTGTCGATGTCGTGGTTGCTGATGATGTTCTGCGCGCCGCCGGCAGCTTCGGCGCGGGCGGCGTGCGCGGCGGCCAGTTGGGGCTGGTATCGCTCGGCGGGGGTGGTGCCCAAGCGCATCGCCGCGAGCTCGACCATGCCGCGCGCGGAGGTGATGTCGAGTTCGTCGGCGTCGGGGTCGGCGTGCAGGGCAGCGAGCTGGTCACGGGTCCAGGCGTGGAACGTGAGGGCTTCGTCGTAGTCGTGGTCGGCGTCGGCCCATGCTGCGATGACTTCGTGGACGGCCATCAGGTAGGGGCGGTCCGCGTCGGCGCGTTCGCGCATGGCGCTGATCTGCTCGGCGGCGGCGCGCATCGCCGGGCCGTTGAAGATCGCGACGTCGCGTTCGAGAGCGGCCAAATGAGCTGTGGTGGCGGCGTATTGGTCGCGCAGCAGATAGACGTTGGACACCGCGACGGGCACGGCCGGGACTGCCGGTCGGGTGCGCGATAGGTCGTTGAAGTCGATGACCGAGGCATCGTTGGCGGGGTGGTCTGCTTGGTCAGGCCAGGGCTCGACGTCGTGGTAGGGGTGCGGTTCTGCGGACATGTCGATCCATGGGGCCTCGGGGTCGTGGGGGAGAAGTTCCTCTTCTTCGAGGGACAGCGGCGGGTGCTCGGGCAGGTCGGCGCTAGCTTGGTGCGGGGTGCACAGCAGGTCCACGGTGTAGGTGATCAGCCGGGCGTAGTGGTACGTCGGGATGGTTCGGTCGGGGTCGGCGTCGGCGAGCTGTTCGGCGGCGACGTGCAGCAGATCTGTGGCGGTCCAGCGGCGGGGATCGGCGGCAGCAATGGCGGCAACCAATGCCGGCCAGGCTTCGTCGGCTGTGATCGCCTGTGCGGCAGCGGAACCGAAGCTGTTGTGCAGCTCGCGTGTCCAGGGCGGGCGCAGGTGAGCGTGGGTGGTGTCCAGGGTGGCGATGGGGGAAAGTTCCCCGTCGAGCCGGTACCACAGCGCCGCGGCGGGCAGTTCGTCGGGCAGGGGGCCGGCTTCGGCCGCCGTGGTGATCAGCGTGGCCAGGTCGGGGCGGCTGGGGGCGACTTGGGCCAGGCGTACGGCCAGTTGCGGCCAGTAGGCGTCGGTGCGGATGCGCGGGTCGATGTGGTCGATGAGCCGTTCCCAGCGGCGCGTGTCGGGGTTGTGTTGCGCGATCGCTTCGACAGCGTGCTTTTCCAGCAGCAGTTGAATCTTGCGGGGCCGCGCCGCGTATTGGGGTGCGCCGAGCAGTCGGGTGTCTTCGGTTTCGACGTTGTGTGCGGCGCGGAACACCGCGATTTCGGCGGCCAGTTGAGGGTTGGCGGACAGGATCGGTTTGGACCAGGCGGGCGCGGTCGAGGGTGTCCAGCTGGCCACTTGGGCGCGAATGTCGTTCGCCAGTTCGGTGATCAGGGCGTCACGGTTGGCTAGGTAGGGGCCCCACTGGTTGATCGCGGCCATCTGCTCGGGAATGGAGGGCAGCCACCGCAGCGGCCCGATGCCCAAGGAGTGCTCACCGGCGGTGTCCAGGCGCCAGTCCAGGACCGCAGCCATGTCGGCGGCGGTGCCCAGTTCGCGGCGGCCGGCGGCCTCCTGCAAGGCCGCGACGGCGTCGCGGCCCTTGACCGCGACGGTGGCCAGGTGCTTGCGCAACGTGGGCCAGGCGGGCATGCCGGTCAGTCCGGCGTGGAGCTCGTCGGCGGCGGCGTCGATCGCGGCCATCGTGTCGGCGCCGGCGAGGTTTTCGGCGAAGGTGCCGAGCGCGTCGTCGTACATTTCGGCTGCTGGGCCAAGTCGTTTGAACGGATCGAGGGCGTCGCGTGCGGCCGTGGTGGCCGAGATTTGGGCGCCGTCGCGGGCGAGTGCTTTGGACAGCACGTCCACGGCGGTCTCGGGGTGCGTGGCCTTGGGGGCGAGCACCCGGTGCGGGTCGGACTCGGCGGTGGACAGGTAAATGTGGTTCTCGACGCGGCCGCGGGTCATGGCCACGTACAGCAACTGACGGAACAGCGACCCCGCCCCGACAACGTGGCAGGCGTGCCCGGCAGTGAGGCCTTGGGCGGAGTCGATGGTGGACGCATAGCCCAGGGTGACTTGCGTTTTGACGTATTTTGCGGGCAGATGCACCATCCGGCCGGTGCCCAGATGCTTGGCGTCGATGGCGCCGTCTTCGTGGGTTTCGATGATCTGGAAGCGGTAGCCGTTGCGCACGAAGTCGGTGCGGCTCAACCGCAGATGCCGCGCGTTCTTGCGGGTCCGGATGATGTCACCGGGGGAGGCGTGCAGCAGGTCCGCGAGCACGATTTCGTGCCCGTGCAGCGTGCCGGGCTCGGCGGCGGCGAGCCGATCCCGGCGGGCCCGCTCGTTGAGCGCATCGACGATGTCGTTGGTCGGGGCGAGCAGAACACTGTCGCGGCCGGCGTCCAGATCGGCGGCCCACGAGCGGTATGCCATGTCCGCGGCGGTCTCTTCGGCGCCGACGTGGACGCGCCCGTTGTCGACGTAAAAGCCCAGTCCCATCGGGTCGCCGCGCCGAAGCGCCAGTGTCGCAGCGCCTTCGGCGGGCGAGACGAACCGCACCAATTCGGTGAGGGTCAGCGCGTCGGTCTCGGCCGCGATGTCGCGCAGGACACCGCCGGCCGACACCGACGCGAGCTGTGCGTCGTCGCCGACCAGGCGCACCGTCGCACCGCGCGCGATCGCGTGGGAAATGACCGCGTCCAGCGCGAGGGTGTCGGCTTTTCCGGCCTCGTCGATGATCAGCAGCGTCTCGGGGGTGATCTGATCGAACCATTCCGGCGCGGTCCACAACGTTCGTCCGGCGGCGAGGTCGGCGTACTTGGCGAGGGTGTCAGTGGGCGCGGACAAGTCGGTGGACAGCTCGATCGCGGCGGCGGCGGTGGGAGCCAGACCGATCACCTGACCACCGGAGGTACGCCAGGCGTGCGACAGGGCCGCCGTCGCCGTGGTCTTGCCGGTGCCGGCCGGGGCGAGCGCCAGCGCGAGACTTCGGCCGCTGGTGGCCATCTCTTCAACGAGGGCAACCTGCCCAGGATTGAGCGTTTTGCCACGCGCTGCCGAATCCGCCAGTGCCAGTTCAACATCGGCGTCGCTGATCGCCCGGCCGCTCTGCTGGTGCGCCGCGGCGATGATCCGCCGCTCCGCAGAGAGCACTTCGGCCGAGGTGAACATGGCCGCCCCGTGGCGGGTGTAGACGCTGGCACCGTCGCGGCGCCGCAACAGTTCGGGCTCGGACAGATCCCCGTCGCTGATCCGCGCATGCGCCACCGACAACGGCTCCGAGAGCGCGGCGTCACTGATCTTCTCGGCCAAGTCGGTATCGGCAGCGTGCCCGGTGGCCCGGATGATCCGCTGCGCCTCGGCGAGCACATGGTGGCGCTGCCAGGTCGCGCGGGCCGCCGACACGGTGGCGATGACCTCGCGTGCCCGGTCGCTGATCCACGCGTCGGTGGCAACCTCGACCTGCTGGGCCGGCGTGGACAACGTCGCGCCGAGCATGCGGGTAACGGCGCGCACATCGCCGAGAACCTCGACGGCCTGGGTGTACCAGGCTTGCCGCTGCTCGACCAGCGAGCGCGGCTCGTGCTTGGCTTCGCGGGTCTCCAACGTGGCCTGCTGATCGAGGGCGATCGACTCGGCCATCGTTGGCTCGCGGCCGTGTGCGGCGTGAAACTGCTTGGCCAGATCGGCCTTGCGGGCGGTGATCGCGGCGCGCCGCGAGGACATCGCGTCGTTGAGTTCGGCCGGGACGCCGACGATTTCGCGGACTGGGCGCTTGCCGCGACGGTTCGAGTTGACCTCGTTGAATCGGACCCCGACGCGGCGCACCATGTGCGCCTCTAGGCGGGTGTTGTAGAACTCCGAGGCCGCCACCCCGAACCGGTGCAGGGGCTGTCCGTCCAGCGCCAGCCAGCGCACCACGCCGTGCTGATCGACGGTGGCGACCTTGTTGGAGATGGCCACGTGCGTATGCAGATCAGGGTCGCCGGCGCGCGAATCGCGGTGCGTGAACGCCGCGCCGATGAAGCCGGTGGTGTCCAGTTGCGCGATGCCGTTGGTGCCCGAGCGCGTCAGCGCCGCCTGACCTTCGAGCCAAGCCAGGGACTCGGCAACCGCCGCATCGTGGGCGCCTTCGATCTCGCGCGCGGTATCCATCGGGGCGACCGCCCACAGCACCGAGACGGACTTCACCGGCGAAAATGTGAGGTCGTATCCGGCGACGGCGGTTGTGCGCGTACGGGTTTCGCGGGCGAGGAAGCCTGACAATTCGCGGTCGTCGGCGGGCGCGCGGCCGTATTGTTCGGCGAACTTTTCGCGCGCGATGGTGGTGCGAATCGTGGCGCGTACGGGCGCGGCGATCGGGGTGTCGCCGGGCAGTCCGGCTGCGTTGTTGTGTTCGCGGTAGGCCTTGGCCAGGGCGCGAAGAAATTCGTTGTCGTCGTCGCCGATGTAGAACTCGCGACCGAGTTTGGCCGCGTTTTGGGCCGCGCGGCCGTGCATGCCTCGTCCGGTGACGTACAGCGAAATCGCTTCTGCGTTGGGGTGGTAGCCCTCCCCGAACAGGGCCTCCATCTGTGCTTCGGTGACCTCTGAGCCGGCGTCAACCGTCCAGAGTTTGGTGAGGGTTTCGGTCGGTACCCAGCGGGCTCCGGTGTCGGTCAACGAGCCCAGCCCGGAGCCGACCCAGCGGCCGGGCGTTTCGCCTTTGGCGGTGTAGTAGTCCGACAGGCTGGTGCGGCCGCGTTCGGTGGCGTCGACAGCAGCGACCTGCCGGATCAGGTACTTGTACCCGTCTCCGGCGGTCAGCTTGTGCAAGGACATCACGGCCGTTGGTCTCCCATCAGGCCGGACGTTATGAACTGGGGCGCACCGGTTTCCATCAACACCCCGGTGGTTGTTACCAAAACGTGACCTTAATGCAAGAGGTGTGTCGTTTCTGGTGGGGCTGTGAGGTTCCTGGAAATGGAAACCGGTAATCGGTTTCTGTGGGTTGACTGTGAACGGGGCGGCGAGTTGGGATTCACGAAAAGGCGCGGGGACGACAACAACTGACGGACGGCGAAGTTGGTTGCGTTGCTGGAGATGGATTGCGCGGCGGTTCTAGGGTGCGGGACATGGAAGTTAAGTCGATGGCGCAAGCGCGCCGGAAAATCAAAGAAGCGCAAGCCCAGGCCAACGCCGAGCGGGTGAAGCGCGAACGCGACAACGTTGAAGATGCGGCCGTGGTGATGGTCGAGCTCGGAAAGGTCGGGGCGGTCGATACCTGGGAAGCGGAGCAGCTGCGCGAAGTGCGGGTCGAAGCTGAGCGGCGTCGGGATGAACGTCGCAGCGAGGCGGCGACGGCATTGCGACGGATGCAGGATCGGGGCGAAACACTCACCGCGATCAGCGAATTGGTGGGCGTGCCGGTCGCGGAACTGCGTGTGCTGACCAAGGTCGCCGCGTCAGGGGCGACCTTGGTCAGCGACGATGTGGGCGCGGGTTCCGACGGGGTCGGCGCGGCGCCGGACGCACTAGGTGGCGGCGCGGGCCAGGAGGTTGGCGGAGAGGCCGGCACGCGAGCTGGCGGCGCCAACGGCTCGGGCGCGGAAGCACTAGGTGAGGTCCTGGCGGGCGCGTCGACCGCTGGGCCTACGGCATGAATGGCCGGGCGCGGCACGCGACCGGCCATTCAACGACTGGTCGCTACGCAATCGACGTAGTGGATGGCCGCTTTCACAGGGGGCAGACGTCCGGCGGCCGCGACGTCATCGCTGAGCTGACCGGGCGCCGGCGGCTCGTGGACATCCAGTCACGATTGTCGTGTCCAGCGGGGGCGCTGCGACCAACGGTCGGGACCTGTGTCCAAATGTGTTGGGACAGTCCGGCTTGTCGGTGCCGATGCCTATTGTGCGGGAATGCGGGTTGCCATGGCTTCTGCCTTGTGGGTCGCTACGTTCATTCACCGGGCGGAGTGCGCGCGTTTCGACAGTTTCATCGTGCGGGGGCCGACGGAGGCTGACTGTGACATTTTCGCGGGCGCGATCGGCAAGGACGGCTATGGGCGGTTGTGCATCTACCGCGATGGTGTCGAATTGTGCGTGCGGCCCAACAGATACGCGTTGGCTCGCTCGCTGGGGCGTCCGCTGGAGGGCACCGTGCTGGCGCTGCACGAGTGCGATATCCCGCTGTGCGTGAAGATCAGCAGCCCGGGGAGTCTGCGCCAGCACGTGGTGGCAGGCAGTCAGCGCGACAACATGACCAGGATGGCTCGGATGCGGCGCGGCGGGGGTCGGGCGGTCGTGCCCAGTAATGGATTACAGGAGCGGCGGGAGCGCTCGGTGGCGCTGCGCGCTGCGGTGCGCCATGGATGGGACGCGGTCGCTGTTGAGGCAGCACTGTTGGGCACTGAGCTCAAACTGTGGTGATATCGCCAGCCCTGGCGGTCAATGACTCGATCCGCCGGACAGCAGCAGATACGACCGCTTCAGGCGATGTCGGCTAGGTCGAGGAGTGCGAGCTGGGGCTGTAGGCCGCGTGCCTCGGCGATGATGTCGGCCATCGACAGGTCGGCACGGAAGCGGTGACCGGCGGCTTCCTCGACCGCGGCGTACCGGTCGGCCAGGATCGGGTTGAGGCGCGCGGAGCACACCAGATCGGCGCGGGATGCGAGGACGCAGAATCGGCACGACAGGCGGGTCATGCCTGCGGCGTAGGCGGGGTGTGCCCGGGTGCCGGCGGCGGCGATGCGCTCCCAGACTTCGGTCACGGTGAGGTGGTGGATGGGGTACCACTCGTCGACGCGGCGGCGGCCATTGGATGCCGACGGGTTGGCCGTGTAGACGGCGCGTCGGGCGCGGGCGCTGCTTTCCTCGGCGCGCAACCCCATGACTTTGAGTAGGCGCACTGGGCGGCCGGTGACGCGGCCGCTGTCGCGCAGTTCGGCGACCAGCTTGGTCATCACGGTGCGGATCGGGCCGCGCTTGTGGTCGGAGGTGCACCACCGGCGCGCGGCGTCGGGCCACATGCCGCGCTGGGCGACGCGCTCAAGGATGGTCTCGGTGTGGCCGTCGGCCGCGGCGGCGGCGACGATGAGGGCAGTCAGGCGCAACCCATTTGGTCAGTGATCCATCTGATCCGGCAGCACTCAGCGAAGTTCGGGCCGGGTTTCAAGGTCTGGATCGACAAGTGACACCAGTCGTTTCGGGTGTCAATGCGCTCATGGCAGCAGCGATCGCGCTGATCGGCGTCGACGGAGTGATCGGTCTGGTCGACGCCCGACCGCCGCACCGGGCGGCTGCAGCGGCGATCGTCCTCGTGCAACTAGTGGCTGCTCTCACCGTTGCGGCACTACTGACCCGCAGAGCAGTCAGTCGTTCAACGGTCGCCCTGTCGGTGTACGCCTTGAGCCTGGTGGCGGTGTTTGGTTCCCGTGCCGCAGGTGGTCTCGTGGGCTGGGTTTCTCATCGGTGCAGCGGTGGCGGCGCGGCGTTCCCGGACGTGTTCAGCCGGCTTCTCGAAGGGTCGGCGGGGGCCTTCGTTCTGGCCGCCGTCCTGGCTGCCACATATCCTAGTGCCGCACGGCTGCAACCTTTTTGGCGGGAATCGGCGCTGCTTCGCCTGTCTGGGTGCGCCTTCCTGGCGATGCTGGCGACACAGGTGGCAGGTAACGCTTACGTCAAGAGTGGTTTCGGAGCTGAGCCGTGGTGTCACATCGCAACAATGCAGGCGCTCCCGCCGGGGCCGGCGATCATGGACTCCATCCTCGCGGGCTTCCAAGAGGAGTTTGCGTTCACTGGCGTGGCCTGGGCACTGTTTGCCCGCGCCCGAATGCGGACTCAATTGGGCGCTCTCGCAATCAATATCGTTGCGCGTCTGCTTCCGCACCTGTACTACGCGCAGATGGACAACGTCGGCCGGTGGGCGCTGTGGATTGCGATTTGGTCGGGCGGGATACTGGTCCTTGGCTTTGTCGTCATGCGGATTGACCTGCGCAAGAGAGCCAGTAACACGCCTATCCCAGCGATGGTGTGGGCGGCTATGACAGGAGTCGTTGTGGCGCACAGCTTCTGGGACCTGTGCGGTTCGGAAGCGGGGAGGCTGTTTGTCGTCTCCGCCATCGACGTGGCGGGCCTGGCCGCGATCGCGGTAACCATCGTTGTGATGCTCGTGCGGACTCTGAGATGGGTGGTTCGACGACGTCGGGCGAACAGCGCGGTCGAATGAGCCCAGGCGGCGGGCATGCCCTGGTGCGGGGTGCGAGCTGGCGGTGGTGCGCCGGAAAAAGTCGTCCGCGCAGCGCCCCGTAAGCGGCTAGCGTGATCCCTAAGGGACGAAACCGATTCTCCGAAGGGAACTGCCATGCCATACCTGGCCCAGCGGGATGCAACACAGCTGCTGCCCCAGATCGCTCCTCTCGGCGATCTGCTCGACCATTACCGGGACGCCACCGAGCAGTTCGCTGCGAGTATCTACGAGACCACCGCCGTGAGGGGAGCCACGCGCGATGCTCTCGTGCGCAACGCCGAGGAGATCGAGGGTGCCGGCGCGAGGATGCATGGTGCAGCATCCCGGCGTATCAATGGTCTTCGCGAGAGCCTTGAGTTGGGCGTCCGTGTCACAGCTGAGGGTGCCGCGCATATCCGTTCGGTGGAAATCCCGGCTATTCTCTGAGTGCGGCGGAGCCCGCCGGAGACCGTTATGTCAGGGCCTGCGCAATTCCGTCACAGTGACGAATATTTTGAAGCTGCCATAGGTACGCGAATGGCGGTCCAGGGTTCGCGCAGCACGCTGTGGTCCACGGGCGCGAACCTCCTGCCGTTGATGTCCGTTCTCATTGATTCTGGGGCATTCTCATTGAATCTGGGGTAAGTGCGTGTCTTTCTCATTGAATCTGGGGCACGAGGCTTAGCGTTTATGTGTGCTGACGTCGGCTGTTTCGGCTGGGCCAGGTGTAGCGAGTGCAGTGGACTTGGAGTTCAACACCCGCGAGGGATGCACGCGGCAATCGCTGGACCGATGTGCTGCAACCCGGTTTGAGTTGGACTGTTCACCAGTGCGGAATTTCCCCTCGTTTCGAGGTCAGCGTAACTTTCCCGGGCTGTGGTGGTTCGCCACAACCGGCGCACATGTAGGTCACGAGTCCTGGGTAGAACGTGACCAGTTGATGGCGTTGGATGCCGATCCGGATGTTGTTGGTGTTCTGTCGCAACCATTTTGGATTCATTGGCGTGACGGCACGCGGCATGCTCCTGACTACTTCGTGCGGCGCCGCGATGGATCTGTCGTCGTAGTCGACGTTCGTGAGGACGACCGGATCTCTGACGCTGATCGGGACGTGTTCGATCGGTCTGCCGCCACGTGCGCGATGGTCGGTTGGGATTACCTGCGTGTCGGTTCCCTCGATCCAGTGCTGCGGGCGAATCTACGTTGGTTGTCGGGTTATCGGCATCCGCGAGTATTGAAGATCGGTTTGGCTGATCAACTGGCGGAGGTCTTCGCTCGGGTCCGTCCGTTGATGGCTGGTGTGCACGCGGTCGGGACTCCTTTGGTGGTGCTGCCCGTACTGTTTCATCTGCTCTGGCACGGCCGTTTAGTTGCCGATCTGCAAGGAGCGGCACTTGGCGACGACACGGCGATTGGCCTCGGGACCGGGTGGTGACCTGACGTGCGAACGGGTGTCGTCCGAGAGGGAGACGAAATCCGTTTATCAGCAGGTGTTTTCACCGTCGTAACCCTGTCGGGCGGATCAGCTCGACTGGTTGACGCTGTCGGCGAGCAGATTGTGGTGCCGCTCTCGCAGCTGATGGTTGATCCGGCATTGGAATTGGTGTCGGGGTCGCGACCGCCACTGTGTTCTGAGGAAATGCTGGCTGGCATTCCCGAGGCAGCCGTCGAGCAAGCACGGTGGTGGGAGCGCCACATCGTGGAGATCCTCAGCGGCCGCCCGCCTGGGACGGCCGCGGGCATTCGTCCCCGCCCAGAGTTCGACACGGCGAAACGATCTCTGCGGCAGCGTGAGCTGGCCAAGTTGGACGAGCTGCGTGCCGCCGGCCACGACGTGAGTCGGAATGCGTTGCAGCGTCGCCGATTTGCCTACGAACGGGACGGGCTCCTGGGAGTGGTTGACGGGCGCCATAATCGGCGGCGCGCGGTATTCGGCCGTGTGGACGACCGTGTCGTCGCCGCGGTGCGGGATGCGATCGAGGGCGAGACCGACCTGTCAACGGGAACGGTGCAGCGTCTGCAACGGCGGGTCGCCAAGACGCTGGTGGCCACCTATGGTGCCGACGACGCGCCCGCGATGCCGTCGCAGCCCACCTTCTACCGGCTGGTCAAGCGCCTCGCGGAAGGACGGCACACGTTCGGGTCAGCACGGACGCGGCGATCGCTGTCCAAGCAGCCCGATGGCCCATTCGGGTCGATCACCGTGGTGCGCCCCGGCGAGATGGTGGAAATCGATTCAACCCTTCTGGATGTACGGGTAGTGCTCGATGACGGCATGGTAGACCGAGTCGAGCTGACTGCGATGGTCGACAACGCTACGCGGTCCATCCCGGCCGCGGTGCTGCGACCGACGACCAAAGCAGTGGACGCGTCACTGCTCTTGGCGCGGGCATTGACGCCCGAACCGATGCGCCCGGGATGGGCCGATGCGCTGCGGATGTCCCGGTCGGTACTTCCGCACCACAGCCTGACCAGTGTCGATCAGCGCCTGGCCGATGCTGCGGCCAGGCCGGTGATCGCTCCCGAGACGATCGTCTGCGATCACGGGAAAGCGTATCTGTCCCAAACATTTCGGCAAGCGTGCTGCACATTGGGGATCAATCTGCAGCCGGCTCATCCCGACTGCCCGACCGATAAGCCGAAGATCGAGCGGACATTGCAGTCGGTGGGCACCCTGTTCGCACAGTACGTGGCCGGTTACGTCGGTTCATCGGTGGAGCGGCGTGGGAAAAACGCCGAGGACGACGCGGTGTGGTCGATGATTGAGCTGCAGGCGCTGCTGGACGAGTGGATCATCGCGGTGTGGCAGAACCGCCCCCACGATGGCCTGCGGGATCCGGTGACGCCGGGGAAAGCGTTGTCTCCCAACGAGAAATACACTGCCCTCGTTGAGGTGGCTGGCTATGTACCGGTCCCACTGGACGCCGACGACTATATCGAATTGCTTCCCGTGCAGTGGCGCACAATCAACAGTTACGGGGTCCGGATCAACCATCGCACCTATGACGCCAAGGCGCTCAACCCATACCGGCGCCAGCATTCCGGGGTCGATGCCCGTAACGGACAGTGGGAAGTGCACTACGACCCGTATGACGTGTCGAGGATTTGGGTGCGCAATCACCACGAAGACGGATGGCTGGCCGCGACGTGGACGCACCTTCGGTCCTCGCCGGTGCCGTTCGGCGAGACACTGTGGCGCCACGCCCGCTCCGTAGCCGACCGCAGAGGGGCCCAGAAGACCCAGGAAGCGGAGATTGCGGCCATCGCGGAGGACTTGCTGGACCGCGCCGCCGCTGGGCCGCAGCAGCAGACGAAAGCCGAGCGCCGAGTGACTGGACGGACCAGCGCCGCGAGCGCCGGCCGGGACTGGCCGGACCCGACGGAATCATCCGAACATCATGGCCCGTCACCGTCGGAACGGGCCGCCGACAACGAGACTTTCGACGATGACGGCGAGATGGCGGAGGTCATACCCCTGCCGGTGTTTGATGCACGCAAGGAGGCCCAAACGTGGCGACTGTGACCGAGATTGCGGCGGTGGGTCAGTTAGAGGATCGCCGCCAGCCGACCACGACGCTGGAGGGCTGGCGGCGTTTTGTTGATGCCGATCCGCCGGAGTTCACGTTGCTCGCCGACGACGAGTGGGCCAGCCTCGGTGAGGACGAGCGGACGGCCTACAACGAGGCCCGGGTTGCGCATCATTCGGAGCTGGTGGTGGTCACCACGTCGGCGATCGAAGCGATCACCCATCAGGGCCGGCTGTTGACATTGCTCAACCAGCGCGAGATCGGGGCCCGGCGCGGGCTGATCATCTCCGGCGGGGCAGCGACGGGGAAAACTACGGCGATCAAGCAACTGGGTCGGTTTCACGAATTGCGCACCCGTGCACGGTTTCCCGGCGATGAGAGCCGGATTCCGGTGGTGTATGTGACGGCCCCGCCGAAAGGGTCGCCCCGCAAGTTGGCGATGGAGTTCGCACGGTTTCTGGGGCTTCCCACGCTCAATCAGCGGATGAACGTGACCGATATTTCCGATGCCGTGTGCCAGGTGCTCATCGATGCCCGTACCGACATCGTGGTGGTCGATGAAATCCACAACCTCAACCTCGACACCCGCGCCGGCGAAGAACTGTCCGACCACCTCAAATACTTCACCGAGCATCTGCCTGCGACATTCGTTTACGCCGGGATCGAAGTGGAACGCTCGGGGCTGTTCACCGGCACGCGGGGACGGCAGTTGGCCGGCCGTTGCGGGGTGATCCACACCAGCGCATTCCCCGACGCCAAGGAGTGGCGACAACTCGTCGCCGCCATGGAAGGTACCTTGCGTCTGCATCGACACGAACCGGGAAGCCTTGTCGCCCAGGCCCGTTACCTGCACCGCCGCACCGGCGGGATGATCGGCAGCCTGGCCCACTTGATCCGGGCTTCAGCAATCCAAGCGATGCTCGACGGCACCGAGCACATCACCCGCGAGGCCATGGACGATATTTTGATCGACTACGCCGCCCACACGGCCGCGGCCCGCACGGCCAGCTGACGTGGCAACTGTCAGGCCGTGGCCGCGCGGACCACGCCAGCGGCTCCCGCGAACGATCGCACCGTTCCGTTGGGAAGCCGTATCGTCCTACATCGACAGGCTGGCCCGCGCCAACCATATCGGCGTCTCCACACTGCGCGGCCATGTCGCCGAATCATGCGCAGCCCGGCCGCGACCGGACTGGTTGGCCGTCGTCAGCGGCCAACCTGAGCAGGTAATCCGGTCCCGTCTCTGCGGGCTTGCTGGCGACCCCACCGCGCTCAAGCAATATCTCCGCCGCCCTTTGTGTCAAAGATGTATGGCACGCAAGGGAATACACGAACCCGTCTACTGCTACCTGCCTGCACATGTCTCCGTATGCCACCGTCACCGACGCTGGATCGGTTCACCAACGCGCGTTCTTGACGACCAGGTGGATCTTCGTGACCGGCCCACGGTGCTCAGTGCCGGGCGCACGCATCGGCGCTTGGCCCGTCAGTATTCAGAGGTCGACCTTCATGACGCCTTGGGCGACGCCCGCCACATCCTGGTCTTCTGGGCTCACGCAGAGCGTCACGTGGCGGCGGGGATTCTGCAGAATGGCCTAGAAGCGCACGTGGTGGCCTACCCCGATGTGATCGCCGTAGCCGCAACATTGCTCACAGCTCGCCCTCGGGTTGAACAGCCCAGGACGCCAACGGAACCCGCCTGGCCGACGCTACTGCTCGACCGCATCAACGAACGCACCGGCGCCCACCATGCCGACGCCACCCCCGTCGAGCAATGGGCGCAGTACCGACGCCTATTCGCCACTGCCGTATTGACGACACGCTCAGACGGCGCAGAACTGGCGTGTCGCGCTTAGGGGTCGGCAGTCTTGAATGTGCCTTATCAGTAAGGCACTTGTGGTGTGCATCTGACTGTGTCCGACGGTTGTATCTATCGGCTTTCTAATCGTTAGGGACAGTGGTATCTGGCTGGGTGTATCGGCCGGTGAATCATCACCGGCGGCGCTGCTTGCCGGTGATTGGCCGGCGGTGGGTGGTCCAGCACGCGGCCACCGCGCTGACCACCACAGCGAAGGCGGCAATGACGCTGGCCGGGAGGGCGTGGTCCTGCAGCCATCCGGTCGCGGTGGCCGACCAGCCGGTGAGCAGGTTGCCGCCGCTGGCGGTGTGCCCGGTGGCCGCGGGCAGCCAGTACCACGCGAGGTAGGCGCCGGTGGCGATGAGGACAACGGCGGTGACGCGGGTCCCGTGGCGGGCGAGGATACCCAGATGCCGGGTCAGGGCCGTGCCGGCGATGGCGGTGCCGACGCTGACCAGCATCAAGATGGTGGCGGCACCGGCTGTGTATGCGGTGAACACTGCCAGCAGACCGCCCCATCCGCTGGTGGCCTGGGCCTGGGCGATCACCGCGAGCAGTACCCCGAAGGTGCAGGACAGTGACGCCAGGGCGTAGCCGATTCCGGCCGCGAGCACACCACCGGCTGTTGGGGAGTCCGGCCGATGACGCGTCCGGGCAGGCATACGCAGACCGATGGTGCGGCCGGTGAGCATGAAGCCGCCCAAGATGGCCAGGGTGAGCCCGATCGTGATCCCGAGCCAGGGAGCAGCCGTCACCAGGGTCCGGGCACCGGCACTGATCGCGATACCGGCGAGGGTGAGGGTGCCGGTGAACCCGATGGTCAGGACGGCCCCGGTGCGCAGTGCCCGGGCCAGCCGCACGAGCACCGCATCGGTGCCGCCGGTGGCGATGGTGCCGGTGATCCACGCCGGTAGCAGCGCGAACCCGCAGGGGTTGACCGGGGCGAGCATGCCAGCGGTAAACGCGAGCGCGAGCAGGTTCACCGTGCGGCGCTGCTGCCGAGGGCGGCCAGGATCTGATCCTGGGACGGGGCGTGGCCGCGGTAGCTGATCTGCCCGGACGGGTCGATGACGAGGGCGGTGGTCGGCGCGGTCACCTGGTAGCGGCTGGTCAGGGCCCCGTTAGTATCGACGACCGCGGGCAGGCTGGTGCCGCCGATCTGGTCCAGGAAGTGGCGAACATCGGCGGGTTTCTCGGTGGGGACGATGTCGACGGCTAGGAACTTGGCGCTGCCTCCGGCTTTCTCCACGGCCGCCCGAGCAGCGGCCAGGGATTTACCGCCGCCGACGCATTCGCCGCACCCGTAGGAGAAGAACAGGATCGCGGTCGGGGCGGCAGCGGGCAGTTCGACGGTTTTGCCGTCCACCGTGGTCAGTGTCGCCGCCGTCGCCTGGGTTGTGGCGTTGGCGTGTGGCGGTGAGGTCGGATTGCTGGTTGTTTATCTGGGGTTGTATTCGGGTGTGTTCTGTTGTTCCCCCTTAGGTTATGGGACTGGTCTGGGCGTAAGCGGATACGATTGCGTTGCAGGGTGTTTCCGTTTAGGTGGCGATTCGGCGGCTCTTGTGGCTGAAGTGGTGGCGCGCCGGATTGGTTTGGCGGTGCCTGGAATTCCGCGCCTGCGCACTCTGTTCGCGATTCGGGCAGGTCGGCGCTGCGGTTTCGGGTTGGGTTTTATGCGGTGAGGGCGTCGATTGCGGCTTGCAGTTTTGTCGTGGCTTGGTCGGCGATGTCTTTGAGTGCGGGTTCGTCGGTGACGTCGACCATCAGCATGGGGTTCATTGCTTCGATGATCACCGTGCCCGTGTCGGTGGGGTGGGCGCGCACGACGACGTTGCAGGGCAGCAGTAACCCGATCTGGCGGTCAATGGTGACGGCCTGGTGGGCGAGCGGGGGGTTGCAGGCGCCCAGGATGAGGTAGTCCTCCATGTCGGTGCCGAGTTTGGCTTTGATGGTCGCTTTCATGTCGATCTCGGTGAGCACGCCAAAGCCTTGTTGTTGCAGGGCGTTTCGTGTGCGGGTGACGGCGTCATCGAAGTCGGTGTGCAGCGTGGTGGAGATCGCGATGTTCATCGGTGGATTCCTCTGGGTGCTGATCGTTCACGACGGCAGATACGTCGATGAGATGGGTGTGGCGGCGTGCGCGGGCTGCCCGGGTGAGACCGGTGCGCCTCGTTGGTATGTGTTGTGCCCCTGCGTGATTGGTGGGTTAGTGGTGTCACCAGGGGTCCATCATCGGTCCCCAAGGGCCGGGGCCCATCATCGGTCCCCAGGAGCCGGGTCCCATCATGGGGCCGGGCCCCATCATGCCTGGGCCCCAGGAACCGGGCCCCATCATGCCTGGGCCCCAATAGCATCCGGGGTCCCAGCCGTTGGGGGTCCAGCAGCCCGGCGGGCCTTGCGTCGGAAGGTCCGAGCCGATCGGCGCCCACACTCCGGTTCGCGGTTGCGGGGTAGCGGTGTCAGCGCTGCTGACGGCGGTGAATGTAGGGACCAGCGCGCTGACCAGCGCGGCGGCGGCCAGTGCCGTGATCGTGGTGCGTGCGGTGAACATGGCGGCGGTCCTTTCCTGGTGCTTATCGGGGCGGCCCGGTGACGTCGAGTTCGGCGGACATACCCGAGACGTAGTGACCGGCGATGTTGCAGACCAGCTCGTAGCGGCCCGGCGGCAGGGTGATGGTGGTCCAGCCCAGGGCGCCGGGGGCGATGCCGTAGTCCGGTGATTGTTCGTCGCCACGGTCGGCGGCGCAGCTGCGGGAGGCTTCACCGAGGCTGCCGGTCTCATCGACGGTGCCGTCGGGGCCGCTGGGGCGCCGGCCCGCGAATTGTCCTGCGGGCAGCGGCAGTACCACCAGCTCGTGCACCATCGCACCGGTGTTCAGGACGCGGAATGACACCGGTCCGGCGGGCACCGTGGCCGGGGACAGGTAGATCCGCATCATGCCCATGCCGGGCATCATCCGCGGCCCCATCATCATGTGCCTGCCGGGGCCCATCATCGAGCCCATGTCGGTGACGTTGACATCGACAACCGTCCCCGGCAGCGCCGGCGCCGCGCAGGACGTCGGGCCGCCCGGGTATTGGCGCCACGGGCCCATCATCGCCGGGCCCCACGACCCCCACATTCCCGTGCCGCCCGGATACCCGCGGTAGGCGGGCCAGGCCGGGTAGGGGCCGGCGCTGGCCGGTGGGATCGGGCGGGCACCGGGGCCGGTGCGGTACGCGATCGCGGTGGCGCCCAGCCCGAGCACCAGCGAGCTGGCCGCGATGGCCACGACCAGCCACAAACGGTGAGTTTTCATGGCGTTCAACGGTGTTCGCGCAGTGCCGTCATGCGCTGGCGGTATTCGGTGTCATCGATCTCCCCCCGCGCCAGGCGTTCGGCCAGCATGTCCTCGGCGGTGCGGGCCCCGGGTGCGGCGCCCGCGGCCCCGTGATGGGTGCCGCTCAGGTAGCGCACCGCCGCCACGATCGCGGTGATCAGCACCGCGAAAAACAGCACCGCGACCACGGCAGTCAGAATCCAGCCGCCCCAACCCCATCCGCCGCCGTAGCCGCCGTTCCACATCCAGCCATTACCACCCCAACCGCACATGACGCCTCCTGGGCCGTGTCGTAGGAACAAGTCGATCGCTTGACCACGTGATCGCTGCCGCCAGCATGCATCCGGTGGGTGCCGGGCCTCCAGAGGCGAAGGTCCCCACTTCGCCGTCCTGCTATAGCATCGTCAAATGACGATGACAACGCCCAATGTTGTGGTTGATCGTGTCGAGTTGGCGCCGGCCGCGGCGCTGTTTCGGTCGTTGGGCGATCCCACCCGGCTGGCGATCGTGCGCCGGCTGGCCACCGGCCCGGCGCGGGTCACCGACTTGGCGACCGCGGTGGGATTGGCACAGTCCACGGTGTCCAGACACCTTGGCTGCCTGCGTGAGTGCGGCCTGGTGGACTCCGAGCCGGCGGGCCGGGCTTCGGTGTTTCGGCTCACCCAGCCGGCGCTGACCGAGGTGCTGGCCGCCGCCGAGGCCGTATTGCAGGCCACCGGCAACCTGGTGGCGCTATGCCCCACCTACGGCGCAGACCCGGCCGCCGGGCAGCCGCAATGACCACCCACGGCGGCCCGGCCGCCCGTCCCACCAGCGTGCCCCCCGACGGTGCGTGCGACGACGGGTGCGGGTCCGTGCCGGCGGGGCCGGTGCGCGATGCGCGGTGGCATCGGGCTGCACGGTGGGCACGGTTGCTGGCCTGGGTCAGCCTGGCCTGGATGCTCACCGAGGGGCTCGTCGGGCTCTGGCAGGGCCTGATGGCCGGGTCGATCGCGTTAACCGGATGGGCGCTGGGCAGCGCGGTGGAGGGGCTCGCGAGCCTGATTGTGGTGTGGCGGTTCACCGGGGCGCGCACCCTGTCATCGACCGCCGAGCGGCGCGCCCAATACGCGGTGGCGGTGTCGTTTTGGCTGATCGCCCCCTACATCGCCGCGGAATCCATCCATCACCTGCTGGCGGGCAGCACAGCGAGACCAGCGCCATCGGCATCGCGCTGACCGCCCTGGCGCTGGTGATCATGCCGCTGCTGGGCTATGCCAAACACCGGCTGGCAGTGATCCTGGGCTCGGGGGCCACCGCCGGTGAAGGCACCCAGAACTACCTGTGCGCCGCCCAAGCCGCCGCGGTACTGATCGGTTTGGCGGTCACCGCGATCTGGCCCGGGGGTTGGTGGCTCGATCCGGCCATCGGTCTGCTCATCGCTGCTGCGGCGGTGCGGGAGGGCATCGAATCCTGGCGCGGTGAGGGCTGCGGCTGCTGACCTATCGGTAGCCCGGCCGGTCCGCGGCCCCCGCGGTGGGCGGCATGAACGTCTTTCACATCGCCCACCGCGACGCCCTGGTCGCCCTCTGCGTCGTGCTGGACCCCAACTGCTGCACCTAACCAGCGGGGTCGCCGTAGTGCCGGTCCTCCAGTTGACCGTAGAGCAGTTCGATGGTGGCTTGCTGTTGTGCCACCGTGGTTTTGAGGTTGTTGATTTCGGCTTCTTGAGCGGCGATCTTGCGGCGCAACGCGGCCATGATGCTGCTTTCGCGGCTCGTGGCCGGCGGGTGGTCGCCGCCGGCGGCGGGCCGGTTGCGGTACTGGTTGATGATCACCATCAGGTCGTCATGTTTGAGGACCGTTTTGCGGGTTACCTTGGCGCGGCGGGCCACCGCGGAGACGTTGATGGTGGCCTTGGTTTTGCGCAGGTAGGCGATGGCCTTTTCGATGTCGCGGCGCTTGTCGGCGCTGACACCGTCACGGTATTTGGCCAGCGCCGCTTTGGCTTTGGCGGTCGGCGGCGGCGGGGGTGTGCGGGTCACCGGGGCGTTCCCGGGTCAGCTTTGCGCAGCACCGATTCGTGACTGCCCCGGGTGCTGACCTGTAAGCCGGGTTGACGACCCGCGGTGCCCGCGCCACCGACCCCGGCGGCCTCGTCGGTGTCGGTGGCTTCGATGCGCCCGATGATGGCGTCCAACGAAGCCACCTCGCGGCGCCGTTGGTGAATCCAGACATTGTCGTCGGTCAGCTCGCGGCCGGTGCGGGCGTGGAATTGGTCGCGGCGCACGTCGATGAGGGTGAGGGTTTTGGTGCGCTGGTCGATCAGTTCGTCCAGGTGGGTGGCGTCGGTGGCGAAATGCCCGCAGGACAGGCAGGCGTTGCCTTTGTCGCAGGTGGTCACCGGGGGCAGCAGGCACACCCCGTTGGGCAACACCCGGTCGGTGCGCGCCGCGAGTTGGGTCATGTCGTAGATGTCCGATGGGCTGATCGTGATGTCGGTGCCGTGGGCACCGATCTTCTTGTGTTTCAAGAATTCTGCTTCGGCGGTGGCCTGCAGGGTCGCCGCGTAGCGCAGCGTCATCTCCGGGGAGGCATGTCCGAGGTAGCGCTGCACCACATGGATGGGTACCCCGTCGTTGAGCAGTTCGGTGGCCCGGGTGTGCCGCAGCCGGTGGGTTTGGCTGAACTTGAGCGGTCGCCCGGCGCTGTCGGTGAGGCCGTGGATGCCATCGAGCTTGTCGAGGATTAGGCGGTAGGAGTTGTAGCTACGGGCCCGCTGCCCCTGGTGCTGGAACCGCACCCCCAAGAACAGGTACTTCGGGGCCAGGCCCGGGTGGTGCCGGCGCACCCAGTCTTGTTGCTCGACAATGACGTTGACGATGGCCTGCTCGACCAGGATGGTCGGGCACACCCCGTCGACCTTGGTCTGCTGGTAGCGCAGCTTGGCCACAAAACCTTCCGGGTCCGCGGCGGCAGCGCGGTCACGGCCGGGGATCGCCTCCAGCGGATCGGCATCGAGCATCAAGATTTCCGAGGCCCGCCGCCCGGTCAGCGCTTGCAGCAGCCACGCCCGGGCCGCTTGGGGGTCTCCCAGGCCTGCGACCACCGAAATGGTCGAATCAGGGTGGGTGATGACCACGGGGATGTCCTTGTCGGCGGCCAAAACATCCAGATAGCACAGCATCTGCTGCAGCTCGGCGGTCGAATACCAGGTCAGCTCCGTCGGGTGCGGCTGCGGCGGGCGGAACGCCGCACCCCACAGCCGCGTGTGCGTGTCGGTCAAGCCGGCCCACCGCGGCTCACCGGTCGCGACCGCGGCTTCCTCGGCATGATCGACCATGAACGTGTAGAACGTCTGGATACGCGACTGGATCCCGGCGATCGCGGTCGAGGACAACGGCCGGTCCGGTTTCGCCTGCGCCGCCGGTGATTTCAGGTAGTCGGTGAAATCGGTGAACAGCAACCGCACCGCCGCCCGGTCGGCGTGCAGGGCCGGGTCGTCGATCCGGCGTGCGGCCAGGAACGGGCCCAGATGACGGCTCATGTCGCGGACCCGTGAGGTGAGCGAGGACCACCGCAACAGTTCCGCGGTCAGCGCGGTGCGCAGCCAGAACCGCACACCGTCGCGCAACCACGCCGGTTCGACCCCGCCCAGGCGCACCACCTGGTCGTGCTGGGGTTCATGTTCGCGCCGCGGAATCCTCGGGTCGGCGTACAAGTTCCAGATGTCGTGGTCCCACCAGGGCCGCCCGGTGCAGCGCACCGCCACATACAGGTGCAGGTGTTCGACGAAATTGGTGACGTTGGTGCGAAAACCCGCCGAGGGCAGCCGCCCGTTGCGGCGTTCGAAATCGAGTACCCCGTGGCGCACCATCGATTCCGGCGTCAGATCGGCGATGGAGGCCAGCGGCCGGCGATGCTGCTGGCGGTAGTCGGCCGCCGCGATCCCCAGCGCGCGGCTGGTCCATCTCAACAGTGACGGCTCGACCTTGCGGGTGTCCTCCTCACCGCACAGCCACACCCACCAGGCCAGCTCGTCGCAGATCCGTTGCGGCACATCGGCAGGAGTGAAGTCGTGCCCCTCGCTGACCGGCCGATACCGGGGGTTGGGCGCAAACAGCGCGTTGGCTGGGGCCTGATCGAGGTGATACACCAGAGTCCGCCACGGCGCCGGGACCCGATCCCACTGCGCGGTCCAGTGTTCCTCGGCGCCGCCCTGCTGCCCGCTGTGTGTAAGTCGGTCATTGCCCGCCACTGTGCACCTTCCACCCCGCCACATAGTTCGTCCATTCGGCCACCGTGCGCATCGCCGCATCGGCGGTCACCCATAATGGTGACGTCGGATATCAGAACTGTCCGAATGCCCGTGGCATTGATCGCGAATTCTGACGCTAGTTGATCGCGAATTCTGGCGGTGTTGGTGGAGTTTCAAGATCGCTTATCGCCATATTGACGTCATCTTGATTGCCGCAGTGTCGGCTGGATGGGAACCGCCCCACGGTCAGTGGGATCGGTCGGGGAACCTGTGGTCAGCTTTCGGTGGTGTGCTCGACGATGGGGCATATTGTGGCCGGCACGGTCGCGGTGGCACCGTCGACTGGATGGGCATTTCGAGTGTTGACGAGACTGCGGCGTAGGGCGCGCAGGTCGGCGATCGCGGCATCGATCTCGTCAACGCGCGTGTCGATGAACGCGCGAACCGCGGTGCATGGCGCCGAGCCGTGACGGCGGATGTCCAGGATGGCGGCGATGTCATCCAGGCGTAGGCCCAGTGTGCGGGCCTGACGGATGAAGGTGAGCACGGCGACGTCGTCGGCGCCGTAGAGGCGGTAGCCGGCCGGGGTGCGCGGGGGTTCGTCCACGAGGCCTTTCGCCACGTATAAGCGCAGCGCCTTGCGCGTGATGCCGGCGCGGGAGGCGGCCTGCCCGGCGGTGAGAGTGTCCGAGGCCATGATTTCCTCCTGATCAACTTGACCTGGCCCCGAGGGCCAGCTCTTACTGTCGTCTAGCTGGAACAACACGACAAGGAGGTAGATCATGCCATTTCGTGAGGGTGAGGTGTATCGCTGCCCGGTGCCCGAATGCGGATGCGAGGTGACGGTGACTAAGAGTGCCCCGCCGGACTGTCAGGGACAGCAGAATCCGACCTGCTGCTGCGGACAGACGATGGAGAAAGTCAGCTAGGCACCAACGCACCGGGGTGGGGCCTGACAGTGACCTCACCCGGTTGCCGCCGGCACGCATTGCCAGCGATCTGAGCAAAGAGGAGGCACGCGTTGTCGTCCCCGGCTTCACCGCAGCGGTCACGGGAATGGTTGTTGCGGACTTTGGCCGCCGCTACGTTCCTGATTTTCTTTCAGGCGTTCATGGTGGCGCCGCTCATTCCGCAACTGGCGCACGAGTTCGGCAGCTCAACCGATCTGCTTGGGCTCGCTGTTCCCGCCTACCTGGTGCCCTACGGGGCGATGACCTTGTTGTGGGGTCCGCTCTCGGATCGGATCGGCCGGAAACGGGTGATCCTGGGGTCTGCTGCGGGTTCGTCGTGCTCACCGCGCTGACCGCCCTGGCCGATGGCCCCCGCATGTTTATCGCGTTCCGGCTGCTGACCGCGCTCGGCGCCAGCGGGGTGGTGCCGATCTCCCTGGCCCTGATCGGTGATGTGTTCCCCTACGAGCGGCGCGGTCATGCGCTGGGCTGGCTTTTCGGCGCGATGGCTGGCGGTATGGCCTTCGGTTCCAGTGCCGGGGCGCTGCTGGAACCGCTGATCGGCTGGCAGGGTCTGTTTCTCGGGTGGCCGGGCTCGCCGCGATCGTGCTTGTGGCACTTACGCTTCGGCGCTCGCAGCTGCAGGGTGGGTCCGCGCTGCAGCGTCGAAGCGTCGGGCAGATCGCGCGCGGCTACTTCACGCTGCTGCGCCAACAGCGTGCCCGCCGCACCTACGGCTATGTCCTGATCAACGCGGTGATCCACTCCGGCATCTATACCTGGCTGGGCGTCTATTTCAGCCAGCGATTCGGTCTGACGCTGGTCGGTATCGGCCTGGCGTTGCTGCTCTACGGCGTTCCCGGTTTCCTCTTCGGTCCTGCCATCGGCCGGCTCGCCGACCGATACGGGCGCACCCGACTCATCCCCCTCGGTCTGGCCGTCGCGTCCACTGCCGCCCTGCTCCTCGCACTCCCTGTTCCGCTGATCCTGGCTGCCCTCGCTGTCGGCATGCTGTCCCTGGGCTACGACCTGACCCAGCCGCTGCTGGCCGGGATCGTCACCCAGCTGTCCGCCCAACGCGGCCAGGCGATGGGCCTCAACGTCTGCACCCTGTTCATCGGCTTCGGCGCCGGAAGCCTCCTGTTCCAAGCGCTGCTCACCACCGGGTTCACCGCAGCACTGGCCACGTTCAGTACCGGGCGGCACTCGCCGCGGTCATCGGCCTGTACTTCTTCGCCAGTGAGAGACCACACCCCATGCCGTCCGTCAAAGACCCGCGGTGACGTAATATTTCACGGACTCGAACTTTCCCCACACCTACGTATTGTCGAGATTCGCGATGAAACGGCGTCCGATTTCGCGACCAGAACCAGCCCCGGGATGTTCACTGTTGGGGTGTGTCGCATGTAGGCACTATGCCCGTGTTTCCGTGTTGCGGGCCAGCGATTGTGGTCGGCTGCTGATGACGGCGGCGTAGTTGGTCCAGTCGCCGGCGGAGAGGCGTTGCCAGGAGACGGCGACGTCGGTATGGATGCCGAGGGTGCGGGCCAGGATTGCTGCCGGGATCTCGGTGGCGAGTTGAAACAGTGCGGTGCTGCGGGCGGCGCCGGGACGGATGCCGAGTCGGTTCAATCGTTGGGTCAGCTGGCCGGTGCTGATGGGCCGGCCGGGTTGGCCGCCCGGAAAGAGCCAGATCGAGGGGGTCAGCGCGCCAATGGTTGCGTGGCCCTTGCGATTTGACATATTCAATCGGGCCAGGCCGGCAACCGGCTCGGGTAGGTGTATCGGCGAGCTGCCGAGGTGCAGCCGGACCGGATCAGCGTCGAGTTCGATATCGACGATGGTCATTCGGCAGATCGCAGCCGGTGTCTGCGCGTAGAGGAGAACGAGCAGGCCGGCCAGCCGGTCATCGGGCTTGAGGCTGTCGTCGTGCAACAGGCGGCGCGCGATGTTCCAGCGGTTCTGGTCATCGAGCGGTCGGGTGGGGCCCATCCAGCGGTGTGCGCCGATGCGGACGCTGGTCAGCTTGTTCTTGTGCGCCCATCGGATGAAGTGTCCCGCTGCCCCGCGATGTGTCGCGGCGGCGTCGGTGAGCCAGCGATCCAGGTCGGCCTGCTGACAGCTGCCGAGGGTGAGCTGGTGTTCGGTGAGCCAGTCCAGGAAGGCGATGGCCGCGTGGGTGCGTTGGCGCACCGAGTTGAACTGCTGGATGGTGATGGCGTGCCCGTTGTTGCGTTGCCGCAGTCGACGGATCAGGTGCCAGACCGTGTAGCGGTGCAGCGCCTGCCGCTGCTCGAGGTTCGCGTGCGCAGCCAGGGTCTGATCGATGAACCGCTCGATGCGGACCATGTGCTCATCGCGTCGCGGCAGGGCGCCCACGCCGATGAGGACATGGCGCAGGTGCGCCAGAGGCTGACTGTGGGGCAGCTCGTCGAGCGCTTCGTGGGTCAACGCCCTGCGCCCGGCAGCGAGATCGGCCAGCACCGGCGCGACGGACTTCTTCTTCAGCCATCGCATGGCGGTGATGGGGTGTTCTGCGGTAGCGATGTTGTGCCGCAAAGCCTGCAGCCCCGGATGAAGCGATGCCGACGGCGGACCGATGATCTCGTTGAGACGCTGATTGATTCGGCATCGAACGCATTGACCAGGGTGCGGATAGGACGGGTCGCTGCAGGTTGGGCAATCGCGCCAGATGGCGCGGGTGGTGCAGTCCTCGCAGTGCGGCTGGGCGAGGGTGCCCGAGATCACTGCGGCGGTCCGTCCGCACGAGCTGCATCGGGCGGTGCGGCGCTGGCAGGCAGGACACCATGGTCGGCCGGTGATTCGAGATGTGCCGCAGGGCTTTTCGTCGCCGCAGATCGAGCAGGAAGCGGTCGGCAAGGACGGGCAGGTGCTGCAGATCGGCCCGTCTGGGGTCCGGAGGCTGACCGGACGGCGGCGACCGCAGTTGAGGCAGTCTTCGAGGTTGTCAGGGTCGGTGACCAAACAGTTTGGACATAGTGGTCGGCCCTGCTGGTCACGAGTGGCCGGTTCGCGGCGCGCGCCGCAGCGTGCGCATTCTTCGATGCGGGTGTGGGCGATGCAGGTGCGGCACACGTTGCCCGTCAAGAGGTTTGTCGATCCGCACGACGCGACCGCAGCGCGGGCATGCCGGCCGCACGATCCCGGCGACTCCTGCTGCGTGCAGGGCATCGATCAGCGGGATGATCGCCCGGATGGGGCGAGATGCCCGGCGCCGGTGAGTAATTCGGGTGCAGCTTCCAAGGCCCAGGCGACCTTGCGTTGATGCGCGGGCCGGGACGCAAGTCTGCTGACCGCACTGGCGACGAGGTCGCGGTCGACGGCCGGATCCAGCCGGGCCACCACGGTGTGGATGACCGAGATCGGATCGCGGTCGTCGCGGTCAGGGCATTGCGCGCAGCGGCCCCACCGGCGCGATCCCGGGTCGAGACATGCCGAAGCTGCCCGCAGGCCGCACACGGGGCCGGACGCACGCTACAGGCCCCGCAGAACCAGTCCTGACCACGACGCTGGAGGGTCCGCATCGGCGTGCCGCACTCGGCGCAGACCGGCGGCGAAACCTCTGCGCCGGCCTTTCTCAGGGCGATCAGCAGGTCACCGACCGCCCGCGGCGCCGGAGAGCGTCCATCGGTCAGCACCGCTGGGCGCTGGGCAAGAAACGCTGCCAGGCGCCGCGATTTCGCTCGCCCACCCGCGACGCGGGTGATGACGGACCTGGCCCGCTCGAGTGTGAGCCGATCATCGACCGCCGCGACCAAGTCCGTGATGAACCCGACCGGGTCTGAAACCGACCGATCGCTGGTGGTCACTCGGCGCCGCGAATGCGCGCCCGCTTGGGTCGCAAGCCCCCGAGGCCGGCTTCGGCGCCGACCGCCTTCTTCCCGCGGGCGCCCGCTCGGGCCGAGACGGCCGGCTCGATCAAGTCGTCCATCGTGCAGTCGAGGATGTCCAGCAGCGCCATCAGGATCTTCAGGCTCAGCCGTTCGGGTCGCTCGACCACGAGCCGGTAGACCTGACTGGACGACAAGGTGATGCCGCGCTGCTCCAGCGGCTCGATCAGATCGGTGGTCGCGAACATGCCGCCGGCGGCCATGACCGTGCGCAGATGCCAGTGGTAGTCGAGCTTGGCGGGCATCATCAGTCCTTGTCTGCTGGAGGGGTCCGACCAAGCACGGGCGCGAGCGCCTTGTGCAGCATGGTGTTCATGAAATCGGAGCTGACGTGGGTGTAGATGGCCGTGGAACTGTCGCATTCGTGCCCAACCTGGGATTGGATGAACCGCCGGTCAACACCATCTTCGGTGAGGTGCGTGACAAAGGAGTGACGGATTGAGTGGGGCACAAGGTCTTTCGGCAACTTCAGCGCATCCCGATAGGAGACGAACCGAGCGTTGATCTCCGCGGCCTTGATCCGCCCGCCCCGCTCGGTCACCCACAGCGCCGGATGATCGGGGCAGCCGAACTTCGGCCGCACATTCTCGACATAATCAGCGACCGCCTCTACCGCCCAATCCATCACCGACAACACGTTCCGCCGCCGCGGCGGCTGTCCCCGTTTCGCCTTGCCGTAACGCACGTTGAGCGTGCCGAACCTGCCGAACTGCGGCGCCGCAGGATTGCGGCCGAAATCCACCAGGTCAAGTTTGGCGGTCTCGGTCCGACGCAACCCCCACCCGTAGATCACCTTGAAGACGGTGGCATCGCGGAAAGCAGCAAGGGCCCCTTTACGTTTCGCCCGCACCGCACGATCGACCTGGTCGTCGGCGTAGTCCAGGAACCGCTGCATCTCCTCACGTGTGAACGGCCTGGCCTCCGGCCGACCCTCGTAGTCGTTCAAATGCGCGATCGTGTTCCATTCGTGGCAGATCGCCACCGGATGGGTGCCGAACTCTTCCTCGCATGCCAACGCCCACCCGTAGCGGCCGTCGATCAGAAACTCGCTGAACAGCCGTAACGAGCATTGGTAGCCGCGGATCGTCGACGGTGCCAGGTGCTTCTCGCTGACCAACCAGAGCGACCACTCGTCGATATGCGTCGGGGTCCACTGCCACGGATAGTCATTGACGAAATCCATGAACCGACGGACCAGCTTCTCCCGCGCCGTGACTGTCTCCTCACGAAGCCCCGAGCAGCCTGCTGAGCACGCCAGCCACGAAACATCGCCTCCGCCATCGCATCTTGCGGACGCAGGTGTGCGATACCGGACACCAGCTCCAGATGTGCTGCCCCAGCCAGATCAACCTGCCGCAACCCGACCCCCAACGCCACCGAACAGTGATCGAATCATGCATCAAACGAGATCACTTTGGCAAATAGACTGGCCAGCAGCCCTTTTCATGCCCTATATCCGCTAGCCTAAAACCCCGACTCCATCAGGCAACCAGGTGATTCTCGCCCATCAGATGCAATTCCCGAGCGTTCCCGTAAATCGACAACGTCGTCTGCACATCGGCGTGACCCAGACGGCGCATCACCACATGCGGCTCCACCCCGGCCAACAGCAGCGCCGTGGCATGGGTGTGCCGCAACCAGTGCGGTGTCCAGTCCGCCGGCAGCATGTCCGGGCAGCGCGCCGTGATCAGATCGACCTTGTCGTAGATGGTGTCCGCGCTCAGCGCCGCGTACTTCACCCGCGCACCAGGTTCACGAACACGAAATGCGTCGACAGGTCCCCGACCGCGATATCGGCGCCGTCGGCGATCAGCTGCCACACGTACTCGCTGTAGAGGGCGACCAGGTCATCGCCGATGAAGATGCGCCGCGGCCCCGACTTGGCCCGCAGGCCGCGCCGATGATCATCACGCCCGGCCACCAGCACCGACGGGGTACCGCCACCGGCGATGTCAAAATCCTGGTGCCGCAACGACAATGCCTCACCGATCCGCATCCCGGTCTCAGCGAGCAACGCGAAAAAGAACCGGTCCCGCAGCCCCGCCGGGCCCCGCGACCATGCGCCGGTGACCGTTTGCACGCTGCACGCATCCAGGATCGCGTTGACCTGCTCGGGCAGCAGCACCGGCGTCTCGGAACGTTGCACCGCCCGCAGCCGATACAACGGCCCGTTGGTCTCGGGATGGGGCCCCACGCCGGCCAGAAACGGCGCATAGCGGCCCCGGCGGCTGCTGCGGGCATGCGTCGAATACAACCGGCGGTACGGGCGCTCCAAATCATGCGCATCGGCGAAATACCGGTACATCGCCAACACCGCGGCGCTGCGCGGCCCCAGCGTGGACTCCGCTCTGATCGTCTCGGGTTCGCCGATGCGCGCCACCCCCGGTAAGTCTCCGCGGCGCATGTAGGTCAGGAATGTGCCGAACAGGCTGGCCGGGAAGTCATCCCAGGCGGTACCTGTGTGCTCCAGCACCGTCCACCACGCGGCCAGCCCATAGGCGTACGCGCGCACCGTATTTGGCGACGCACCCTGATCACGAAGAAACGCAAGGTACTCGCGGGCCGGGGCAACGGGCAGCTTGTCGACGCCCACCACCGTGTAGGTGGGCGGGCGATCGGCAAAGCACATCCGCTGCACCGCAGCCATCGTCAGCAGCGCCCCCGCGCCGGCGCGGTCACCGCGGCCGGCCCTTACGGAAATCATCGAGCCGCACCACCCGCGACGGGGCCACGCCCACCGGCGAGGAGTGCGGCCCGCACGACGCTCGCCGCCATCGGCTGGCGCTCGGCGGCCGGCGCCGGCCGCTGGGTCGCCAGGAACCAGTCCAGTACGTCGGCCGGATAAATCATCGACTCCCGCGCGGCCAGCATCGGCACCGAGGCGCCGCCGTAGCAGCGTTCCACCCACTTGCGCAGCAGCCGCGGCCGCTCCGGGGCACGGTCATTAAAGCCGGGCTCGGTCATGCCCCACGTGTGCCCGGTGGCCGGGTTGATCCGCCGATGCAGTTGCGTGGTCAGCATTTTCGCTCGCTCTGCCGGGATCAACCCCGAATCGCGCAGATGCATGATCAGCGAGCCCAGCGACAACCCCCACTTGTCTTTGAGCGGCCGCAGATTCAGTAGCGACAACAACCGGGGCAGCTCATCGGCGATCACCGCCGCCGGGGCCAGCAGTTCGGTGGCGAACCGGTTGGCTTCGAGCTCATCGGCCGAGCTCACCGAGCAGTATGCGTGCGAATGCAACACCAAATGCCCGAGCTCGTGGGCGATCGTGAACCGGGTCCGCTCCCAGGAATCACTGTCCCGCAACACAATCAGCGGCCGGTCCCGCATCCGGCCCACCCAGCTCGAATAACCCAGATGCTTCTCGTCGCGGGCCGGAGCCGGGGATGCGGCGAACTCGCTTTCCCATTCCCCGGCCACCCGGCGCCGCACGATCACCGGTGCACCGAGGCGCTCGGCCTCGTACATCAAATCATCAAGGGGCTCATCGTGTTCCACGCCCATCGCTGCTCGCAGACGTGCCGCGGCCGCGGCGATCGACCGGTGCGTCAGCTCTTCGGGAGCCATCGTCGGAATCTTCACCGGCGGCAGCTTCGACCGGTCATCGAGGTCGGCGAGGAAATCGCCCGCCAGCGACGCGAACGTCGCCAGAAAGTCCTGCTCGCCCATCGTCATCGACTTGGGCGCGCGGAACAACAACTCCTCCGTCGACACCCGGGTCTGCGGAGCCGATTCGAAAAATGCTTCAGGGAAACGGAACAACCCCGCCAGCAGCTCGACATCGGCGTCATCGAGTCGGATGATCTGCGTTTTTTCGATCTGGGACTGCCGGGCAGGGCTCCACCCGGCGGCTTCGGCCACCGTCTTTGCTGTCATTCGTCGCAACAACCGGGCCTGTCGGACCCGGACACCAAAAACCTCAATCATCGTGCGCTCAATTCAACGTCACCGGGTTGGGATACCGGCAAGCACCCAACACTGTGCCTGATAGCTACGACAACTCCGGCGGGGTGCCATCCTCCTCGTCGAACGCGGGATTCTCGTCGACCTCGGTGAAATCCTCGTCGCGGCGCCGCTTCGCCAGCCTCGTCGACCCCTGCGAACCGCCACTGGGCTGACCCAAGCCCACCGTGGTGCTGCGTTCCTCGAAGATCGCTGCCGGCAGCGGCGTCCTGCCGTACAGCACCTGAATGTTGTCCAGCAACAGGCCAGCAGCCAACGCCGCCCGCCGAAGAACCCTCGGCTGTCCGGCCACCACAACAGGTACTCGCGATACCCCTGCGGCTCGGGGATGCCGTCCTCGCCGCCGATCGGATGGCCAAGTTCCTCTTCCAGGCTCAGCTGCTCCCCGCCGGGTACATACTTCACCGGCTCGATCAAGCTGCCGTCGTACTTGCGGGGATGCTTGCGCACATAGATCCGCGACCCCTTCCCGTCCAGAAGGAGCACACCCATTCCGTTGCCCGCCTTGACCTTCAACGTCGAATCGGGTCGTTGTCGCCGAAGTCTCGACATCAAAAAAGTCTCCAGCACAGAGCACGACGTGGTAATCGACCGCACATTGCTGCCCTGATCGCCGAAACGGTCCGGAACCTCCACGTGGCGAGCAGCCAAATCGCCGTGCGATTCGCCCAACACCAGTGCATGTTGCGCGACAAGCTCCTCGACCAAGGCCTGAGGATCGTCGTGTTGCTTCATGGGGTAAAGATTTACCCCGGTGCACAACACTCAACTTCGCGCCACGCCGCAAGAAACCATACGATTTTCTGGCCCTCATACCCTAAAAGGGTACATGTCCCCTTGGATATTTGCGCAGATCAACACGCATAAATGGCGAATATTTAGAATTTAACCCCAGATAAACGTGGGGCCGATTGGCCGCACGCGGTCAGCGCGCCCGCTGCCAGCATCACAGCCGTAACGCCCGCCCACCTGTGGGGTGTAAACGAACGCGTTTCAGACATTGTCGATGCTTCCTTTCGTCAGGTCGTCGAGCGTGTGCGTCGCGGGTGAATGGCTGTCGGCGGGACAGCAGTGATCGCCGCGTTGACCGCGGCGGGCGAAGGCGACCACAGCCGCCAGCAGCAGCGCGACGGCTGCCCCGATGACCCATGGATTCTCGAGCAGTCCACACACGGCGGCGAGCGCGCCGCCGGCGATCAGGACTGGCGCGGCGCAACACAGGGCCGTCACCAGCACCGCTGCCGCACCCAGCAGCACGGGATTTCTTCGTGGACGTTGATTCATTGATTTCTCCTCATCAGGTTGGGTGCGGCTGGTCAGCTGCAGCAGCCGGGGTGGGCAGTTGGCGGGGTATGGAGCTGGGTAAGGATTTGTGTGGTCAGGGCTGCGCCGAGTTGGTGGGCCTCAGCGACGCTGACGATCTGACCTTCGGGGTGCTCGGCGAGCCACGGCGCGGCGTCCTGCGCGCAGGTGAAGTAGTGCACCTGGTTGCAGAATGAGGACCGGATCGAGGTGAGGTCGTCGGGGTTGACCAGCGAGACCACCGCGGTCTCGGGCTGCACGCTGGTGACACCGTTTTCGCCGACCGAGACCCTGATCGGGTGCCCGCTGACGGGTGATTCGGATTCGATGCTGGCGGGCCGGTCCAGGATGGTGGGAAAGATGAGGGTGTCCAGGGCGCACCAGGTGTAGAGCTCTTGGCCGGCCACGGTGAATCGGTGGCGGGTCGGGCGCAGGGTCAGGCCCTGGCCGACGATGCGGCCCTGCTCGTCGTATTCGGTGTCGGGTACCGCGGCCAGACGCCGGGTCACCTCGTCAACCGGGAGGCCGACGGCCGCGGCGAGCGCCTCCACGGTGACCGGCTCGCCGGCGGCGAGCAGCCGCAGCAACGGCACCAGCATCGTCGGGTCGAGCCCGGACTCTTCCGGAATGGTCAGGCGGTCAAGGAAATTGGGCATCAGGAACCTTTCGAGTGAGCCATGCGTCAGGATGCGCAGCAGGACAGTCGGGACATATCGGCGCTGAAGGACTGGGCGGCGATTTTGATGCCTTCGGCCATGGTCAGATACGGGGCCCAGGACCCGGCGACCTGGTCGACGGTCATCGCGGCGTCGAGGATGTAGACCGCGGCGGCGGCGATCTCGCCAGCATCCTTGGCGACGGCGGTGATGCCGTGGATGCGGCCGGTGCCGGCGTCGGCGACGAGTTTGATGAAACCGCGGGTGTCTCGGTTGACCACCGCACGCGGCACATGTTTTAGCGGCAGCACCCGGCAGTCGCACCGTGTCCCGGCGGCGAGGAGCTCGGCCTCGGTCGTCCCGGCCGCACCGACCGCGGGGCTGGTGAACGTCACGCGGGGCAGATGGCGGTAGTCGACCCTGCGGCCGGCGTCGGTGAAGATGTTGTCGGCGACCATCGCGCCGTGATGGGCGGCGACGTAGACGAACTCGCGGTGCCCGGTCACGTCGCCGGCCGCCCAGATCCGTGGGTTCGACGACTGCAGCCCGTCGCTCACCACGACCTCGTTGTTCTCGCCGGTTTTGACCTGCACCGCTTCGAGATTCAGGCCGTCGGTGTTCGGACGGCGGCCGGTGGCGACGAGGACTTTCGCGGCACGGAACTGCTGCGTTCCGCCGGTGATGGTCGCGGTGACCGTGACCTGATCGTCGGCCTGCTCGACCTCGCTCACCGTGGCGCGGCGCACCACCCGGATGCCGTCGTCGGCGAACACCTCCAGCAGCGCCATGCCGACTTCCGGCTCTTCCTTCGATGCCAGCGTGGAGCGGACCAGCACCGTCACCGTTGACCCGAGCCGGGCGAACAGTTGCGCCTGCTCCAACGCGACGTAGCCGCCGCCGATCACCAGCAGCGACTCCGGGACCTCGGTGACTTCCATCGCGGTGGTCGAGGTCAGGTAGGCGACGCCCTCGAATGCGGGCGGGATGACTGGGTTCGCGCCGGTGGCGATCAGGTAGTGCTCGGCCTCGATGGTGGCATCGCCGACCTCGATGACGGGCGCGTCCGGGGTTCCGGCGAACCGCGCTTGGCCCTGAATGCGCTGCCAGCCATACGATTCGGCCACGTTGAGGTACTTCTCTGAGCGCAGCGACTCCACCAGATCGTGCGTGCCGGCGATCAGGGCCGCCATGTCCACCGGGCCGGCCGTGGTGGCGATCCCCGGGAACCGGGCAGTGTCGGCTGCGGTATGCCGGGCCTCGGCCGCTGCGATCAGGGCCTTTGACGGCACGCAGCCGGTGTTGACACACGTGCCACCGAAGATGCCGCGCTCGATCATGACGACGGACTTGCCGAGCGCGGTAGCGCGGATCGCCGCGGCCATCGCCGCGCCGCCGGAACCGATGACCGCGAGGTCCAATCCCTGACTCATGCACCCATCCTTGACCTTCAAGTAGGCTTGAAGGTCAAGTGTTCTGAGGAGACATCGTGAGAATCGGGAAGCTCGCCGAGGCGACCGGGGCCACCACCGCGACGCTGCGCTACTACGAAGACGAAGGCCTGCTCCCGCCCGCCGAACGTTCCCCGGCGGGGTATCGCGACTATGCCGCCGACACGATCGCCCGGGTCGGCTTCATCCGACGGGGACAGGCCGCCGGGTTCAGCCTCGCCCAGATTCGGCAGATCCTCGACATCCGTGACAGCGGCCACGCGCCGTGCACGCACGTGCGCGACCTGCTCGACATCCGACTGACCGACCTCGACGAGCAGATCAGCGCACTGGTGGCACTGCGCGAGACCATCGCCCGGCTGCGGCAGGGCGCCGAAAGCGTCGACCCGGAATCATGCAGCGCCGATGACGTATGTCGATACCTCTAGGAGCCACCTCCGTGGCACCGGAGGCATGTATTTCGTCAAGTCCGTTGACCCCGGCAGTCGTCATGAATTTCCGCCCCACTGGAGGTCGTTGGTGCGCGGGAGCGCGGGGCCTGCTGAGCAGTAGGCTCACCCGATGCGGTGGGATTTCACTCGAAGCTGGTCGCATTGGCCGTGCTGAGCCCAGCCACACTCGTTCAGGCGATCGCCACCTTCGCCATCACCAATATCGACGACATCGTGGTCCTCGCGGTGATGTTCGGCCAGGCGCCCGGTCATCGTGGCGCAGCCATCCGAGTGACCGCCGGTCAGTACCTCGGCTTCACCGCCATCTTGGCAGTTTCGGTCGGCGGCGCACTCCTGGGTGCCACGCTGCTTCCTCCAGCCGCACTGCCGTACTTCGGGCTGCTGCCCATCGTGTTGGGGCTGCGGGCGGCATGGCTGGCCTGGCGGGATCGCCGCACCCAACCGGCGCCGACCGATGATCCCGCAACACTGTTGACGCCTGGCACCTGGCAGGTCGCAGTCATCACCTTCGCCAACGGCGGCGACAACATCGGCGTGTACGTTCCGATCTTCGCCGTCTCAACGATCGCCACCATCGGTGTTTACATCATCGTGTTCCTCATCGGTGTGGCCATCTGGTGCGCGGCCGGCCGATATTTCGCCTCCCACCCGATCATCGCCAAAGCACTCTCACGCTGGGGCCACATCGTTCTGCCCGTTGCACTGATCACAATCGGGGCCCTCATCCTCATCAAAGGCGGAGCGTTCGCCCTCTAGCTCGGAGCAACTTCACCACTCAGGGCCAGGAGGCGCTCCTGCATCGGCATGTGTTGGCGTTCAACCACTTTGGTGATGTCCCGGCCCGTATCCGCTATGACAATCTAAAACGGGCGGTGGCCAAGGTGCTCAAAGGCCGCAGCCGGCACCCGAACTACCAACACGAGCGAGCGCACCACAGAATCATGATCGTGTGTCACGAGAGACACGATCACAGTAGTTATACCGAAGACGTACCCGAGCCAACGGAATCGACAGGAGACCATTCCGGCTACCCTGCTGCGCTCGCAGCCGGGCGCGGAAGCAGGGTAGCCCCAGATTCAATGAGAAACGTCGCGATCGAAATTCTCATCCAATCTGGGGCAATGCAGGTCAGACTAGTAAATGTGCCCCAGATTCAATGAGAACGGACAGTTGAGGGTTAGTCGCGGCGGTGCGGATGGCTGGGCTGCCATCCGGTCGACGGAACGAATCTCACCACGAGACAGGTGCCCAGAACGACTGTGGGCCCAAAATCTAGATATGCGGACACGACGCGGTGCTCGGTTCAGGCGCGAGCCAACTCGACAGCAGCTCCCGAGCAGGCACCCGCAAATTGAGAAGGTGCTCGATAAATTGAGAAACGACAGTGGCGTCTAGGTATTACATGCGGCGCCTGCGTTGTCAGTTAACTAGTTAGCTCAGCTACCGATAATAGATATTATGTCGCCTTCCGCTAGCGGCGCTAGTCCGTCTAGCGTGAATAGCGCGCCCTGTGCTAGCCTGACGGCATGGACAACGCCGTCAGCAGCACGGAAGCCAAGAACAGGTTCAACGCGATCCTCGGTGATGTCACACGCACCGGCGAGTCGGTGATCATCACCAACCACGGCCGTCCCGTCGCAAAGCTGGTGCCCATCAATCCGGTCGCACGCACCTTCGGCCAATTGCCAAATATGCTGATACCGGACGACTTTGACGATGCTCTGCCTGATTCCGAGCTGGACGCATGGGACGGCTCCGCCTCGTGAACGTGCTGGTTGACACCCATACGCTGCTCTGGCTGGTGAGCTCACCCAAGCAGGTCGACCCATCAGCACTGGAAGTACTGTCCGACCCGGACACTACGGTGCACGTGACCGCTGCCTCAGCCTGGGAAATCGCGATCAAGACCCGGCTCGGCAAGATCGCCGGTGAACCCCTTCTGTCGGCCTGGTCAGAGATCATGACCAACATGAGCATCACCGAGCTACCGATCGACGCAGCTGACGCTATCTTGGCCGGCAGACTCCCCTGGGCCCACCGGGACCCTTTCGACCGCGTCATCGTCGC
This sequence comes from Mycolicibacterium aubagnense, assembly GCF_010730955.1. Lineage (NCBI taxonomy): Bacteria > Bacillati > Actinomycetota > Actinomycetes > Mycobacteriales > Mycobacteriaceae > Mycobacterium > Mycolicibacterium aubagnense. The sequence goes on from NZ_AP022578.1 coordinate 121,485, forward strand.
CCAGGCGCTGCGCCGCAATCTCAGTATCGCCACCCGCGACAGCAAGATCATCGCCGCCGCCCTCACCCCCACCTTTCACGCTTGAAAAGAAAGTCCACAACCATGAGCGAGCTGCACGCAACAGCCGAATCTCTTGCCGCCGAACTCTATTCACGGGGGTGGACGGCCCACGCGAATGACGATGCCGCTGACGAGAACGGCTATGCCGGGGTGTGTGAGATTGACGAAGACGAGCACGGCCGCGCTGTCGACCTCAACGTGTTCTTCGATACGTTCGAACCCGCCTCGTGGGTCATTGGAGCCACGACCCACCACGCCGAATCGGGGATGAGCGCGGCAGCCCTTGCCGATCGCATCGTCGCGAGTATTGAGCGCGACGCCCTATGAGCGGCCAGTTCAACGACGGGTCAACGTTTTTCGCGGCGTGGACATCGGCAGTGAAGCGTTCAGTACGGGGATGAAATCTCGAAGGGTTTGGTGCGCCAACGAGTTCGCCAACAAAGCGCGACGGTAAACTATTAGTTTACAGTAGTGGGAACTGTTAGTAGACACAGCTTGAGGTAAGCGCCATACTGGCGGCATGGCCACCACCACAACCCGCCTCGGTGCCCTCATCGACCGATACAAAGCCGCGCACGGTGTCGCTGATACCGAATTGGCGCGGCGCATCGGCGTCACCCGGCGCGGGTTGAACAACTGGCGCACCGAGACGTTGCGGAACTTGCCGGACCTCGACAACCTCACTGCCATCGCGAGGGTCACCGGGCAGCCGTACCGGAACGTCCTGTCGGCCGCACTATTCGACAGCGGGTATCTGACTGAGACCAACATCGGCGATCCGCGACCCTACAGCGAAGTGCTGCAGGATGCCATCGCAGTTTTGACCGAGGCCGCGCATTTGACGAATCAGCCTATGCGGCAAACGAGTTCGGGCGATTGGGAACCGAACCCGGATCCCCGGGCCGCCCTGGCGATCGACTGGGCGGAGTTCGTCACTCACGCCCTGGCCGGCGCCGCGGCGAACGTTGGTGGCACGGAACGGATTCTCGCGGGACGCCCCGGCTCATGGGAGGCCGACGTGATCCGGCAGGCACTGACGGCCACGGTGGGCCCGGACGAATGGAATCTGTGGCGGCACCGGACCGAGCCGGTCAAGGTGACCCTGAATCCCGAACGCATTCTGTTTGACACGGACTCGTCGTCGTGGTTTGACGACCTCGACGCCGCCGAGGCGGAACTTTCGCGGCGAGAAGACGCGATCAATCCGGGACACGTCTACAGCTACCCCGGTCACGAACTGTCCGAGGAGATGCGACGCTACTACCTGGACCGGGGTGTCGAGGTCATTGACGGTCCTCCCCCGCCAGAACCGACGGCTGAAGAGATTGAGGCGGCGTTCGCTGCAGCCCGCGACGATCCTGACGGGTTCGCGTTCGCGGCGGACCCGGCCGAACAAGAGGCGCTCGATGCGATCGAGGCCCTCAGGGCCCAGCTCGAAGCCCTTCAGCGGCAGGAACTTGCCGAATATGGCGAGCGGCTTGCTGTTGCGGTCAGGGAGCAGCTGGAGGCCCTTGCGCTGCCCGTGCCGGTGATCGTGACGGTCGACCTGGACACCCCATGGGACAAGGCACCCGAGAGCATCTTGCGGGGGTGGGCTGTCGGCGCGATCGACACGGCGATCGCCGAGGGAATCGCCCGGGTCGCCACGCCCGATACGCTTCCGAGCACCCCGCTGGAGCGGGCCGAAGCGATGAGGACTCGAGAATGAATTCCGCGTGGCTGCGCAAATCGGCCGAGGGCTTGGTGGCCCGTGTACGAGACCGTGGCATGTCCTTGACGGTCACCGCGGCAGAGGCCTATGTGGCTGAACGTCACCAGGCCGCCGCCAAGCAGATCGGTGTCACCGAGCGCACGGCGCAGAAGTTTCTCGACAGCGACGCGCTCGACGAGCTCGCCGACCACCTGGTCGCCACCTTCGCCGATGAGGCACCCGGGGAGAACCTATTCGACCTCGCGCGGACCGCGCGCATCAGCGTTGCAAGTTTCGGTCGTCTGATCGCGGCGCTCGGCGAAGCGATCCAGTTTTTCGGAAGCTACGCACCGATCGACGAGGCCGACCGACAGTCACGGATTAGCGAGGTCGCCCAGCTTCTGTCATTGGCCGGCCTCATTCAGGCCGACCACACGGCCGGGCCGATCGCCGCTCCCCCAGCGCTGCTGTCCCGGATCGCGCGAACGCTGAATACGGTGGCTGATCTGACAGACAGCCCCGGTCTTTCGGCGGCCCTGCGTCGTGATGCGATGCGTGCCCGGGCCGGGGCCACGGCCGGTCCAAAATAGTGTTCAGAGCACTCGCGTGTGCCAATACGCTTGAAACATGGACAGAATCAGTCGAACTGAGCGAGATATAGATCGAGTCGAGCTCTCCGCGCGGCGATTGCGCGTCGCGCTCCCGGCCGTGCGCATCGACGACGTTTTGCAGCGGATCGCATCCCAGCGTTTGTTCAATCAGGACTACGGCCAGCTCGCGACTGCGGAGCTTTCGATCCATAGGGTCTTGCAGGGGGTTGTCGAAGACCTCGTGGGCCGTGCCGGGCTCGCTCAGGGAAAAGCTAACTAGGATTGCGCGAATCTGGTTGCGGCGCAATGATGGCCGAACCGGTCTGCGAGTGCTGTTCAGAGCCCGGGCAGCTCGTGGCCTTCGGCAAGAGACTGGTCACGTGAGGGCTTGGGCAGTGACCGTTGCAGGTCTCCGGTGATCGAGCGGGCTTGCCTGATGCACTGCCGTGCCAGCGATTTTTGCTCGGGTGTGCTGTCCGGGTTGGTCAGGACGGCGAGGGCCTTGTCGCGGGCACTGGCGGCGTAGCGGTCACGGTCCTGCGGCCCAGCGGACAGCGCCCGCGTGATTGCGCCGCGAGCCGCGTCCAATGAGTCAGAGAACGATTCAGGCGATGTCATAGGCACATGCATAGCGGTCGCCGCATTGAAATATCCATCAACACAGGTGGATTCACCACAAGTCAGCACGCGCTGCCGCCGCGGGAACCAACGGTGCCATGGGTGAATGTGGCTGCGTTGATGGACCGCAGGCCTGGCGTGCTTCTAACGTCACACGCATCGATTGATCACAAATGATGTTGGGATGGGGGCCGCAGATGACCATGGCATTCGGTGGTGCCGTCGGCTCGGACGACCGGTGCCGAGCGACACTCGAGGCGTTTATCGGGACGCCTGTCGAGGTCGCCGGTCCAGGGGTTCTGCGCGCGCAGTTGAGTAGCGGCGACATGATCGGCGTCTGCGCACTCGATACCGCGGGCCGGCCCACCGCGTCGACAGCTGATGCCATCGCAGGCTGGAGGGCGTATCTGCTGGCGCGTGCGGGCAGCCAACTGCGTTTCCGGGCTCAAAGCGAGGTCTACCGCTCCGACGTCGGAGCAATTCTGGACGCGGTGTCCGGTGTCCTCAATCCGCCCACTCCCCGACCGCATCTGGTGACCGCCGCCGTTTAGGGCGGTGTCCAATAAGGCTCGCGGACAGGGGTTTCGAAAGCATGAGTGCCAAGATCGTGCGCGAAGGTGAGCACATCCAGCACACGGACGGTGTGGTGGTGATCGCCGGTGAGTTCAGCCGCGCTGTGACCGCCCGTTGCGAAACCTGTCCATCGGCCGTGCCGCTTCGGCTGATTGCTGACGAGCCGATCGCCGATAGCGAGTGCGACGCACTGCTGACCACCTACCTGGAGTCCCTCGGCTGGGACTGCCCCGCCGCCGGCGACATATGCCCGCTTTGCGCGGCGACTCATACCGCGAGGTAGTTGGGTACGCCGCTTGGCGACCGCGTGAGTTGCGCACTATCGTCGGGTTGTGGGGTTCTGGGAAGACCAGGTGGCCGAGTTATCACGCGGCATCGGCGTATTGCTGGGTGAGGACCGCCCAGGGGGCGGCGCGCCCGGCCCGAGCCCGGCGCCGGTGCCGTCAGATCAGCTTGGCCCTCCCCCGCTGGGTTATGAGCCCCCCAAGCCGACACCACCACCGAACGCCGACGGTTCATTGAGCCGTGGTGCCCTCGACGACCTGCACGGGACTTCCGACGCCCCGCATCCGATGCCTGAGCTGAGGCCGCCGGGTGCGCTGGGGCCGTACGGATACGACGAGATCGCTCCCGGCGTGTGGGTCCCACACAACAGCGTGGACGGGCAGCACTACGCCCCTGGAACCGTACTTCCTGCGGGCGATCAACGCGGCGCGGCGGCCACGGCCGCAACGGAAGCTGACGCTCGCCTGCGCGCCGCTCACGACAAGCGGGTCAGAGCCGACGACGCGGTGCTCAGGACGGTGACGCAGGCTCACACCTCAGCGCAGGAGGCCCATATGAAGCTGCGGACCGTGAGGGCACAGCTTCAGGACGGGGTGCGTGCGCTGGCGCCCGGCTTGAAGAGCGCGTCGGGCCAGGAGCAGATGGCAGAGTTCGTTCACGGGAAGGCCAGCGAGGTACTGGCCATTGCGCGGCAAGCGCAGCAGTCGGCACAGTCCTCGGCGGCCTCGTTGGACGCGGCAGCCGGCGGCTACGAGGTCTAAGCGGGCTGCCCGGCAGCGATGTTCCGGCCTGCCGCCGCACACGACACGCTGGCATCCGCAGCACAGAACGCAGTGAGTGGTGTGGTGTTGCGGGGAGAATTTTTACCCCGCAACACCACACCACCACACCGGTTTAGAGGTCATGGCCGGGCGTTTCCGGGCCACGACCAAGGTCGTGGTCGCGGGTTTCAAGGCGCATCCGTTCCCTGGTTCTGATGGCGCGGCGCAGTGCGTCGGCGGTGGGGAAACCGCTTTCCTCCAGCACTTCTGGTGTCGGGTTGAGCAACAGGGACCAGCCGGGTTTGCGGCCACGTGCCTCCATGCGCTGTTGGGCTGCCGCCGCGCGTGCCTTGGCCTCCGGTGAGTCGGCTGCCATGCGCAGCTCAAGGGTGAGGGTGCTGAGTTCGGCTTTGGCGTCGCTAAGTTCGGCCGCGTGCTCGAAGGGCTGCGGTGGGTTGTCGAGCAGGTCCTCGAGGACGGCTTGGTCGCGGGCCAGGTCACGTTGGATGCGCAGCTGGTGCTCGGGCAGGCCGTTGTAGAGGTTTTCGACCCTGCGTAGCAGTCCGAGTTGCTTGGGGCCGTTGACGTCGGCGCCGAGTCCTGATCCGGTGGACATCAGTTCGAGGCCGTCGATGTCGGTGGTGCGGGAAGCAACGGCGAGGCGGATGAGCAGTTGGTCGTTGGCCAGGTCGCGGGCGGTGAGGAGTTCGAGGCCGTTGATGCTGACCCCGAGTGGTTCGTAACGGCTGGCGCCGCGGTCTTTTCCTGCCGCGTAGGCGCGGCGGCACGCTTCGGCAAGGGCTTGGGCGGCCGGGGGCCGTTCGGTGTAGGTGTTGGTACCGATCTGGATGCGTGGCGGGCCGCCGGCTTCGATGCGCTTGTCTGCGGCGGCAGCGATCGGTGCGAGGTCTTCGATGGCCTTCTGGGTCTTGGGGATTGAGCTTTCGAGGGTGCGCACCTGCCAGTCGCGGCTGCGGGTCGATTGGTCGTGGGCGCGTTGCAGGGCGCTGAGGCGTTTGACCTTGTCGTCGAGCTCGACTTGACGGACGTATCGTGGGTCTCCGGTGGCGATGGCTTTGGTTTCGGCGGCGGCGCTACCGATGTCTCCTCCGGGGTGGTCTTCGATGTCGTCGATTTCGGTGTCGGTGACATCGTTGCGCTGCATCTGCTCGATGAACAGGGCCTTGGCTTGGATGCGCTGCCACATGACCGTGTCGTAGGTCGATTCGGTGACGAACGTGAAAATGCTGATGCCGTCCAGGTTTTGGTTACCCTGGCGGCGGATGCGTCCTTCGCGCTGTTCCAAATCACACGGCCGGTGAGGGACATCGAGGTGGTAGAGCGCGGCGGCGCGCGCTTGGATGTTCACGCCGGTGCCCATCTTCTCGGTGCTACCAACCAATACGGAGACATCGCCCCTATTGCATTGCGCGAAAAGGGATTTCATCTCTTGCGGGTTGCGGGCTTCGTGCACGAACCGGATTCTGTCGGCGGGCATGCCCCGGGCGATGAGTTCGTCTTTGAGGCTCTGGTAGATGGTGAATTGGCCAGGTTTTTGGGACGGGGTGCCGCGGTCGCAGAACACGATCTGCAGTGCGCCTGTGCCTGCGGGCAGCCCGGTCTCGGGGTGGGTGTATTCGCGGTCGGCGTAGCGGCGGTCGATGTCGATCATGAGTTCGGCGGCGGCGGCCGAGCGGCTGCGTTTGGGCGCGGGCAGGTGCGCCAGCCGGGGATCGAGGGAGACGTTGCGGCCATCGGTGCTGATTTTGAGCGGGTTGTCTCGGCGCGGGTTGCGCGGGTCGAGGCTTTCCAGTCGGTGCCCGAGGTCGGCGATGAAGTCTTTGACTTCGAGGTCGGGTTCGAGCTTGATGACCTGCCGCTGACCGGTGATCAGCGGAGGCAGTTGGACGGGCACCATGTCGCGGGTCACGACGTCGGTGAACGTCGATGACAAGGCAACCAGTTCAGGGAGATTGGTGAATTTCCCGACTCGGGTGACCGGTCGCATGCGGGTGGCCGTGGTGTTGACTTCGATGCTGGTTGTGGTGGTGGTGAACGCCGCTCCCCAGTCCCCCAGGTCGTAGACACCAGCGTCTTTGAGGATGTCGGGCCTCAAATACTGCTGCATGACCCACAATTCGCCCAAGCTGTTGGCGATCGGGGTTCCGGTCGCGAAGCTGGCGACGCGTTCCACGACGCGATGTTCGGGGATGCCTTTGGACAGGGCCTCATCGTGGCGGCGTTGCCGCAGCATCAGCAGTTTGAGGGCCAGGTCTTCGGATCTCTGCGAACCTTTGGCGTACGACAGTTCTTCGATATTGCATTGGCGGGCAAGGTTTTTGTAGTTGTGCGCCTCGTCCACTAGCAAGTAGTCGCACCCGGTTTCCTCGAACCGCATGCCCCGGTCTTTGGATGCGGCTGCCTGCAGGTTCTCCAGGCGGGTGCGGGCGTTCTTGATGGCCAGTTCGATACGTTTTTTGCTGCGGTCGCTGGTGGCGTGGTCGAGTTGGGTGCGCAGTGCATCGAGTTGGTTTTCGATGTAGTCCAGGCGCATCTCTTTGGAGACGTTGATCTTGACGAAGGCCGATTCGGGGATGATCACCAAGTCCCATTCGCTGGAGGCGGTTTGGGCGATGAAGCGGCGGCGTCCGTCTTCGGTGGTCGCGGCCGCGCCGACCAGCACTCGGGCGGCCGGATACCACTGCAGGGCTTCGCGACCGGCTTGCTCGATGATGGAGTTGGGCACTACCAGCCAGGGCTGGCGGGTAAGGCCGAGGCGGCGCAGCTCCATCGCGGCGGCGAACATGGTCCCGGATTTTCCGGCACCGACAACATGCGAGATGAGCGTCGATGGCTCGGAGACGATGCGGGCCACGGCATTTCGCTGATAGTAGTGCGGGGTGTACCGATTGGACATGCCGGGGAATTGCAGGTGCGAGCCGTCATAGACCGGTGCCCGCAGCGAGTTGAACCGTCGGTTGTATTCGGCCACGAGATGGTCGGTGCGCTGCGGGTCGCTCCAGAGCCAGCGGGCGAATTCTTCGTTGATCCGGGTCATCTTGGCCTGGGCGGCGAACGTCGCCTGGGGCACCAGGACACCATCGTCATCGGTGACGACGACCGACTTGGAGTTGCACGCCGCCTCCAGGAGGCTGACCGCGTCGAATCCTTTTTGGTCCAAGCCGAATTCGTCGCACATCAACCGGCCGTGGCGCTTGTGCGACGGGACTTCGACCACCCAGCGGCCGCCGAGGTGTTCGGCCGTGACGTCGGTGACGCCGAAGGTTTTCTCCGCGAACGCGGCCACCAGCGCCGCCGGTATCCATGGCGCTCCGGCCCGGACGCTGATGTCTTCGGCCTGGCGCTGCGGCGGCATGGCCGCCTGGAGCGCGCGGACGTAGCCGTTGTAGGCGGGGTTGGTTTCGGCGGCCGCGAGCGCCGCGGTGAGCTTGGTGCGCACGTTGCCCGACAGGGCGGTGGTCGCCGGCACCAATTCCTCGGGGTCGTGCACGCTCGGGTAGACCAGTCCGTGGAGTAGGTCGCGGGCATCGGCGATGTCCACGCCCAGCAGCGAGGCGATCAGTTCGACGTCGACGCGCTGGGTGCGGTCCATGCTCATCGCGAGCGCCTCTTCGGGCGTATCGGCGGTGGTGCGCTCGATCGGGGCGATCAGGACATCGGTGGAGAAGATGGCGGCTTTGGTGGCGGTGCCGGTGTCCTCGTCGAAAATCTCCAGGGAGGCAACGCGTCCCCATCCGGGGTCGTATCGCATGCCGCCATCGAGGTGGCGGCGGCGCATGACCGGGCTGAGCGGTTTGGAGGCCTGTTCTTCCCATTGGGCGGCAAGGTCCTCGGGGACCGCGCCGCGGTAGGGGCGCCCGGGGGTGCCTTCGTCTTCGCGCCACTCTTTTTCCAGCTTGGCGAGGCGGTCATCGTGTTGCTTTTGGGTGAGGGTGCGCTGTACGAGGGTGAACCGGTTGATCGGGCCGTGACGGCGAACGTAGTTGTCGTACAGGGTGTTGAGGTGCCCGCGCAGCACGGCCCGGTCGGCGGCCGAGCGGCCGTCACGTTGGGCGGCGTTGAGGCTGACGGCGACATCGCGCAGCCCGATCAGCTCGCGCGTTTCTGCCACGAGGGTCTTGGGGGTCTTGGCGGGCTCCCAGCGGTCACCGGTCCAATGCTCGATGCGCTGATCGGCCTCGTTGTACCGCAGCGTGTAAAGGTCGGGCTCGCGTTTCCTGTTGGCCTCGGTGATCAAACCGGGATCGAAGACCTCGGGCGAGACGTCGGTGAGGTCGGCGGCGGTGGCGGTCAGGCCGTAGCCGCGCTGCACCGCGGCCCCGATCGCGGCGTGCAGGCGCTCGGCGAGCGCGTCGACGAGGTCGACGCCCGGGGTGGGGCGCACGGTCATCGACGGCGACCCGTGTAGCCCTCGTCCCAGTTCGATACTGCCCAGGACGTGATCGGGGTGCGAAGCGAAGAAGCTGTTGAGCGGCACGGTCTCGGCGGCGTCGGTGGTGTCGTCGATCAGGTCGTGGTCGACGGTGTTGACCCATGTCGGTAGCTCGGTGCGGGGTGGGGCGTCGGGGTCTTGGCGGCGCAGCACGAGCAGGTCGGTGACGACTTGGGTGCCGGCGACGCGGGAAAACGCGTTTGAGGGCAGGCGTACCGCGGTGATCAGGTCGGCGTATTCGGCGATGATCTTGCGTGCGGTGGTATTGGCCGCATCCATCGTGTACCGCGAGGTCAGGACCGCGACGTACCCGCCTGGAGCGGTGAGCGCGAGCGATTTGACGATGAAATGGTTGTGGATGTTCAGGCGTGCCGGGTTGTGGGCCGGGTCGGTGAGGGCGTAGCGGCCGAACGGGACATTGCCGACGGTCGCGGTGAACGAGGCCTCCGGGACGCGGGTCGTTTCGAAACCTTCGCTTCGCACCTGCGCTGACGGGTAGAGCAGCGCAGCGATGCCGGCGGTGATCGGATCGCTTTCCACGCCGACCATCACCGCATCGTCGGGTGCATGGGCGATGAAATTGCCGCTGCCGCAGCCGGGTTCGAGGACGCGTCCGCCGGAGAAACCTGCTTGCTGCAGCGCTTGCCAGATGACCTGAGACAGCGCGGGGTCGGTGTAGTGGGCGTTGAGAATCGAAGCTTCGGCGCTGCGGTACTGCTCTTTGGTCAGCGACTTCTGCAGTTGTTCGCGCTCGGCGGCGAAGTCGTCGTTGCGGAGGTCGAAAACCTGCGGTAAAGCGCCCCACCCGGACCAGGCGGCCAGGACACGCTGTTCGGGCAGCGTGGCTGGACGTGCGGCGGCCTGCAGAGTGTGCAGGAGCTCAAGAGCTGCGATGTTGGCGCGCACGCGGGCTTTCGGCCCGGACGGGACGAGGGTTTCGGTGCTGGCGGGAAAGTCGGTGGGGGTGAGGAATTCTTCAGCCGCGGGAGCGGGTGCCGGTTCGGCCTCGGCTACGGTGGCCGACTCGGCGGCGAGTTCCTCGACAGCGGCGGCCGGGGTCGTCTCGCCGGCGGGGGTGTCGACGGATGCGGCGGCGGGCGCGTCGCGTTGCGCTGGTGGTAGCGGGGTGCCGCCGGGGTCGATGGTGCGCGGGTCGGTGGGCTGGTCCAGGTCGTCGAACAGGGACCGCTGGGCCTCTACCGCTCGGGCAGGCCGTCCTCGCGTAGGTCGCGATACACCAGCTGCGCCAGCTCGTGGGCTTGGGGGCTGTCCGGGTCGGTCGGCGGTGCCAGTCCGTCCTCGGCTCGGCTGGCCAGCAGGTAGGCGGCTTTGATGCGGAACACCGCCGAGTACGCCGGGTCCGGCCACAGGTGGGCGGTCAGTTCCTCGAGGTCCTCGGTCGGCTCGGTGCGATAGTCCGGCCGGGTCCATCGTTGATCCCACGGCAGTTGACTGCGCGGCACCGGCGGCGTGTAGTCCTGGCCCAGTAGTGTCGGCGGCTCGTCGGGCTCCTCCGGGATCAGGCTGTAAAGCTCCTGGCTCAGCACGATTTCCTTCGCCTGCAGGCGTGCTGTGTTGTGCATCCCCACGGTGGTCATATAGTCCGGGTGTTGGCCCTTGTCCTGGGTCCATTGTTTGATCGTGGCCGCGGCCAGCTCCGCTGCCAGGTCGTCCACCTGGACGCTGATCCGGCTCGCTTCCTCGTCCAGGAAGTTCTGGCGTTGCTGCGGCTTCCATTCCGGTGGCAGTTGGAGCGGGCCGTCGTAGGTCTGCGCCACGATCTGCGCTATCTCTGGGCTCGTCACCGTCACCGTCCCCGTTGAATAAGTCAAAAAGATCCGTCTGGTTGGGATCTGTGCGCTTGACCATATTGTTCTCTCCTGGGTGATGGTGTCGGGGTCGGGGTAGCCCAAGGCGCGGCACAAGTTGCGCCAGCGCCGGTCGGCGCTGGCTTGTTGCCGGCGTGCGGCCCGGGCGGCGTCCGAGGGGCTCATGCGGGTCGCCGCCCGGTGGTGGGTCCCGCGAGGGAGTGTTCGGCGTCGAAGTCGATCGGGGCGTCGCGAAGCCGAGTACGCAGCGACATTTCGAGGTAGTCGGCGTTGATGTCGATGCCGATGTAGCGACGTCCGGTTCGCTGGGCTGCTAGTCCGGTGGTGCCGCTGCCGCTGAATGGGTCGAGCACGGTGCCGCCTGGTTTGCAGCCGGCCAGGATGCATTTTTGGGGTAGGGCAACGGGATACACGGCAAAGTGCTTTCCGGGGAACTTCCCTGCGGGGATGTCCCACACGTCGCCGGGATTGCCGCCAAGCGGGTGCAGGGAGCGGGTCTCGATACCGCCGGCACTGGGGTGGTCCTCGCGGTATCCGCTGCGTCCTTCGTGTCGTTCATGAAGGGACTGCTGCGGCTGGCGAATAGCATCGAGGTCGAACCAGTAGCGCGGCGATTTGGCAAACAGGAACAGGTACTCGTGGCGGCTAGCGAGGCGGTCGCTCACCGACTCGGGCAGCGCGTTGGTCTTGTGCCACACGATGTCGTTGCGCAGAATCCACCCGGTGTCCTGCAGCGCGAGTGCCACACGCCAGGGCAGGCCGAGCTTCTGCTTGGGACCGATGCCGGCGGTCGTATTGGACCGGCCCGGCATGACGCGGGGGCGTCCCCGGCCTGCAGTGGGCCCGGCTGAGGCGTCAGCGCGAGCGGAGTAGGTGTCGCCGAGGTTGAGCCACAGCGTTCCGTCCCGCGACAGGACACGGTGCAGTTCGGTGAACAGGGTGCGGAGGTTCTCGACGTACTCCCCTGGCGTGCGTTCCATTCCGTACTGGCCGTCAATTCCGTAGTCGCGCAGGTTGTAGTACGGCGGACTGGTGACGATGCAGTTGACCGATTCGTCGGGCAGGTCTCGGGCGCTGTCCAGGGCACGTCCGCAGTGAAGAGTGACAGTGCTGTCTTGGAAGTGCACGGTCATAGGGGCCCTCCGGCCGATCGGTCATGCGCTACGGGCGCGAGCCAGTGCGGGCCGGCGGAACCACTAGGTGTCGATGTAGGGCGAGACAGTCGGTGGTGGCCGTTCTCGCGCTCAGTGGCCGACGGCGGCGCTGTCATGGCATCGTTTCTGTGGTCCGGTCGCCGAATTCGTCGAGCGTGGTGAAGAGTTCGGCGGCCGCGTACCGGAATTCCGCGCACTGCATGTCTTTCCAGTGTTCGGCCACGGCGCGGACTCGGCCGTTGAGTGCCTGCGCCCGCCCGAGCGCGTGGAGAAGCTCACGGACCAACTCCGGTGCGGCAACGAGGAATTGCGCTGTGCGAGTTGAGCGTTCGCCAGGATCGTCGCACAGCAGCTCCGCGATCAGCGCGGTCCCGTTGTGGATGGTGGTGCGGTACCGGGCTTCGTCTAGTAACCACTGCCCTCCGATGATGCCGTCGAGCAGGAAGTTCGCGCGGTCGGTCACCGGGATCAGTGGTTGGGTTGCGGGCAAGCTGATCATCAGTTGTCCTCCGGTGCGGGTCGGGTGAACAGGTTGGGGTGTGGGGACAGTGCGGCGGCCGCGAGGTCGGCGTCGGTGAGTGTCGGCCAGATGGCCGCCTGGTGACCTCGGGTGTGCCAGGGGCAGGCCTGCCCTCCGTCTTTGATCGGGGCGTCGCAGACCAGGTCGTGGTGATACGGACAGCCGTTGGCGTAGCGGGCGACGGCCGCGCGCAGAGAGTGGTGTGCGGGGGTGCCGAGAACGATCGTGGAGGTGATCGTGTGGCAGTGCCATTCACCGGGGTGGACGCCGACGTCTGTCAATTCGTCTGCGATGGTGGCTAATTCGTCGTCCGTCAGGGGGTTCGCAGGCCGGTGAGTTGTCGTGGTTGCCCAGCGTGGCAGGTCGGCGTCCACCACGATGAGGGGGCGGCCGTCGGCGGCGGTGGGCAGGAATCGTAAGTGCCTGCCCACCGCCGCGATGCGGGCGCCACGATGCTCGACGAGGGCGTCGTCGCTTTGCTCGGTGAGGTAGAGCCAGCGCAGGCCGGCCGATAGAGCGGCGTCGAGGCTGGCGCGGGCCAACGTGGTGGTCATGGGCGTGTCTTCGTGGAGCGGGTGTTGTTGCGGCCCTTGGTGAATCGCCAAGCTAGATAGCCGCAGCCGAGGATGACGATGGCGGCCAGGCCGAGCTGCTCGACGAGGGCCCGTCCGCTGTACCAGCCGAGGGCACTGACGAACGTGTGCTCAAAGTGCTGGACCAGTCCCCCGCCGCTGCCGGCGTGGGTTGCGTGAGCCGGGTGTAGCGGCAGGGGGGCGGTGAGAGCGAGCAAGGTTGGCGGGGTCACTTGAGTGCCTTCAGCGTGGTTAGGCGGTGGTGATACGTGGCGGGAAGAGCGGTGTGGCAGGGACACAACCGGTTTGGGAGGCGTGGTGGTACGCGTCGGCGACGGCGAATCCGCGCAGCAGCCGCCGTCGGGTGGCTATGCGGTTGGTGCACACCGCTTGGTGGCCGCGCGGGTACTGACGTTGAACCGACACTGTTCCCACGAGGGCGTTGGCGGCCGACCCCGCGCCTTGCCGGCGGAGCTCGGCGGCGGCGGCGGCGCTCTTGCGGGAGTGTGCGCGCCCTCTCCCCTGTTCGCCGGTGGCGATCAGGGGAGAGTCGGTGCAGGCCGTTGAGATCGCCATTGGAAGTGGTTGTGCCCAAACGGGTGTGGATTCTGCGTGCTCAGGCATTCCCGCCTCCGTGGTTACCGGTGGATGCGGCGGCGTGCTTGCCGGTCCCTTTGCCGTTGCTGGGCTGTGCGGTGGCGCCGCTGGCGTGCTTACCCGTGGGCGCGGTGGTGTCGGAGGTGTCCTTCTTGGTCGGCTTCGCGGTGGCCTTGGTGGGTCGGGTGCCTGGTGCGTCGGTGTCGTTCGGCGCGGCCGAGGTGGCCGGTGTTGGTGCGGCGCTGGAGGTTCCGGGCGTGGCCGTGGTGGTGGCCTTCTTTGCGGGGGTGGACTTTGCGGTGGTCGTGGTCGGCTCGTCGACGGTCGCGGCGGTGGACGTCGGCGTAGCGGTGGGCGATGGCGAGGTGGTGGCCTTGGCTCCCTTGGTGGCCTGTGTCGGCGCGGACGCTGCGGTGGTGGTCTTGGGTGCGGGGACGGTCAGCAGCGTGGTGTTGGTGGCCGGTACGGCGGCGGCCGGGGTGATCAACCCGGTGGCGTGGGTGAGGCCGCCGAGCAGGGTGGCGGCGGTGTTCAGACCGGCGGTGACCACGGACGCGGCCAGGTTGATGCTGGCGTTGACGGCCTTGCCGATGGTGTAGATGGTGCCGACCAAACCGGGGGGCAGACCGATGGCTTGACCGACGCCGGCGGCCAGTCCTGCGACCCCGTTGACGAGTGCGGTGGCGATGTGTGCGCCGGTGTTCACGAGGTCGGCGCCGATCGTGAACGGCAACGTCGCGGTTCCGGCGAACAGGGTGGTGACAGGTTTGGTGATGGTGGTGACGGCTGCTTGGGTGAGTGTGGTGAGGGCAGCGACGTAGGTGCCGATATCTACCGGCCCGGAGGCGATTTCGTTGATGATTGCCTGGATAGCGCCGTTGCCGGTGCGGCCGCCCAGCCAGATGTTGTTGAGGTCTTGGGCGGCGCCGCCGAGGGTGCTGACGACGGTGGTCGCCGCGTCGGCGAGGGTGGTGGCGCCGCCGCTGACTCCGGCCAGCAGAGCGCTGATGGGGGCGGAAACGACGGCCTGGACCGCGGTGAGGACCCCGTCGACGATGTTGCTGCCGCTGGCCTGCCCTGCCGCCGAGACGAGGTTGTTGACGGTGGTCAGCACGGTGTTGATCTGGGAGGTGGCGGTGGTGACAAGGCTCGCGGCGAAGCCGATCGCGTTGGCGCCGAGGTCGGCGGCGGCGGTGATGACCGCGCTGAGGGCTTGCCCGGCGATGGTGAACGGGGCGTCAGCGACGGCCGCGAGGCCGGCCAGCGACAAGGGGTTGGCGGCCGCGCCCGAGAGCGCGAGTGCGGCGGTGGCGGCCGCGCCGGTCAGGGTGGTGGTCAGAAGGGTCGAGACTTGCTCGGTGCTCAGGACGACGGTGTTGTCGGCGATGGTGACGGTGCCTGCCAGCGCGGTCAGGCCGCCTCCGGTGAGGTTGCCCAGCGAGGTCACGGCCTGTGCCAGCAGGGGGTTGTTTCCTGCGGCGGCGGCGAGAGCATGGAAGAACGTGGTGTTCAGGGATGCTGCCGCCGCTGTGGCCGCGGCCAGCGTCTGACCGGGTACGGCGACGACCGTCGCGATCGTGGAGTCCAGGTTGGCGAGCTGGGCGGTGATCGCGTTCTGCAGCGTCGTGATGGCGGCGGGGTCCACCAGCGCACTCAAGTGGATGGCGGGCGCGGTGATGGTGGGCATGTGCAGGGCCGGTGGGCTGTTGTGGGCGATGGCTGGGGTGAATGCCAGTGCCACGGCGGTGGCGGCGGTCAGGGCGGTGGCGGCGCTGCCGTACCGGGCCGGGTTGTCGGAGCGGGCGATGGTGCTGCCGGTGGCCAGGAATTGGCGCACCGGGATGGCGTTGCTGCGGCGGCGATGGTGATTGGACATGTGGTCTCCTGGGGTTCGTTGATGGGTGCGGGCTGGTGTCGCGGTTCGGTTCAGTGGTGCTCGTTGTTGTTCGGCTCAGGTGCGTGTGCGCATGGGCTTGGGCGCGTTCATATTTCGATCTCGATGCCGTGGTAGCGCCTTAGGCTGCGCACGATCTGGCGGCATGCGTTGTGCTCGTCCTTCGGTGTGCCCGACGTGGAGACGAGATACGTGCCGTTGGCGTCGTAGATGAGCCAGTGCGCTTTGTTGCACTGGATCGTGAGGCCGTGGGATTGGAGGCTTTTGAACAGCTTGCGCATGTCTTTTCCCCTGGCCCGCTGTTGCGCGCTCATCAGCTCTGCTCCTTTCGAGGTGAGTCAGGACAGTTGCGTTGTCCGCTCGATGGTGGATTTCGGTGGCAGGTACGGTCGCTCCGCTGTGTTGTTGGGCCATCGTGCGATGTGCGGCGGATGGAATGTCGGCGGCGCTGTCGGGCAACTCTGCTGGGGCCCTGTGCATTTGGGGCGGGTCCGCTGGTCGTGAGGTAGTTGCGTGCGGCGGCGGTCAGGGCAGTGGTCTCGGAGCGGTAAGCGTGCGCATGTTGGCTCAGTTCGGCTAATCCGACCGTTCCCTCGGTCTGGCCCAGGTACCAGAAGCAGAAGCAGGCGTCGTCGAGGTGGTGCAGGTGCGGGCGGTCGGTGAATCGTGTGACCGCGGCGAGCAGAGTGGGGTGTGCGGGTCGGCTCAGCGCCAGCGCGGCAGTCGTTCCGGGGTATCCGTTGTAGGTGGACAGCACGGGTTCGCCCAAATCCTCGAGCAGGTCCGCGAACGCGGCCAGCTCCCCCGGCGACAGGGTGTTGGCCGCGGGGTGACCGTTTGGTGCGGCTTCGAGTGCATCGGCGACGATGACCAGGAGTGCGTGTCCGGCGGTGCCGGCGGGGATGAAATGCAGCGTGCGGCCGGCGGGAGTGTGCAGGTGTTGTCCGCGAGGGTTCTGGGTTGCGGTGGCGGGCTGTTCGGTGTCGTAGAGCCAGCGCAGTCCGAGCAGCAGCGCGGGGAGGTTGGCTGTCACGTCCAGCGGCGGTCGTGGTGTCATGGGTTGCTCCGGAGGCATTTGTGCAGGACGCGCCCGAGTGCGTCGTTGACGGCGGTGGCGGCCTCGGTCAGCACCATGTGCCCGACGTGAGGCAGGTGAATGTGCTCGGCGCCGTCGATGGCGGCGACCATTTCGTGGGCGTGGACAGCGGGGGTGAGCAGGTCCAATCCGCCCGAGACCACGACGGTGTGGGCGGTGATGGTGCTCAGTGCCCGGTAGGCGTCGTAGCTGCGCAGGCCGGGCAGGAAGCCCACGGCGGTCGACAGTGGGGTGCGGGCGATCGCGGAGGCAGCGAGCGTGCACAGGGTGGCCTGTTCGTCGCCGCCGCAGTGCACGCAGCGTCCGACGGCGGCGCATACGGGGCCGACCAGGCGCCGCAGGATGTGGTCGGGAAGGTAGGGCACCAGGTGGTGCAGGGTGCCGGTGGCCGGGGTGGCGAGCATTCGGCCGAGGCCGTGTTCGGCGACGTGGTGGGCGGCTGTGGCCACGAGGACCAGGCCGCCGGGCTCGACGGGGCGGTGGTCTCGGGCCATGAACTCCAGGACGGACATCGCGCCCATCGAGTGGCCGGCTAGGACCAGGGGCGTGGTGACGTTGAGGGCGGTGATGACGGTGGCCAGGTCGTCGGCGAGCTGCGCGGGGGTGGCGGTGGCGACGGTTGCGGCATCGGATCGGCCGTGGCCGCGGTGGTCGTAGTCGATGACCCGGGCGCGGTGGCCCCATTGGTCGATCAGGTAGCGGCGCTGGCGATCCCAGCTTTCTCGGGACAGGCACCAGCCGTGCGTGAGAACCACCGCGACTTCGGCGTTGGCCGGGTGGTAGTCGCGCACGGCGAGTCGGGTGCCGTCGTCGGTGAGCACGATCAGTTCACGCGTCGCGGGCGCGGCGGTGATCGGCTTGGTGCGCGGTGCTGGTGTGGGGGCCAGCAGGGCGGCGGTCATGATTTGGCCTCGCCGGTGGCCGATGCTCCGCAGCTACCGGGTCCGAATTGCTGCCAGGGGATGAATTGTCCGTTGGCGCACCAGAATCCCCACGGCCGGCGCCGAGGCCCGGTGATGACCAGGGTGTAGCAGGGCCGCTCGGTGGGGCGGCCGTCGCTGAAAATCTGCCAGGTCCAGTCACGGCGGTCGGTGTGCAGCTCTACGCGGTGTCGCCAGGTCGCGCGGCGGTACGCGATCGCCCCAGCCCGCCGGACGACCATCGTGGTGGGGGTGATTTCGGTGTACCGGCCTTTGAGGATCAGGGTGAGAAAATCCCAGGGGTGATCGTGCATTTCCGGGTCGTCATCCGAGCGCAAGAATGCGTGTAGATATCCGTTGCACCAACGATTTTGGGGCCAGAGGTACCAGCGTTTCAGATAGGGCTTGTCGGTGGGGCCGACCACTTGGTGCGGTTGGCCGGACAGCAGCTGCGGCAGCCAGGGCCGCGCGGCGGGGATGCTGACGGTGGCGCTCATCGCACGCCAGTCCAGGGCATGAGAACGGCGTCGGTGCCGTACAGCGTGACGCGTCTGGCGTTGATCACGCACGGTGCCAACAGAATTGCGAACATCGCGATGTAGGCGAGCCACGGTGCGGCCCACACTGCCGTTGGCAGGGTCAGGTTCGCGCTCAGCGTGATCAGGTCCAGCGAAAAGGACACGGGCATGATCAGGCGGGCGGTGCTGCGGATAGCTTGTGCCGCACTGAATTCCCCCGACATCAGTGCGCGAATCAGTCCGGTCACTACAACGACGATGAGTAAGGTTGCCGGGGCGTTGGTGTGGGTGAGCGCGGTCAGCAGTGCTCGCGAGGACAGGGCGACAGATGCTGCGGCCCGGATGACGGTGTGACCGGGGTTGGCGTGCGTGTCAACCGTGCCCATCGTGGCGGCGAGTTGCACCGTGTGCCGCGCGAGCTCCACGGTGAAGGCTGCGGCGAGTGTGGACAGCAGTGCGGGTTTGATGAGATCGCGGAAAAGGACGCGCCGCAGCTGCGGGTTGCCCACAACGCTCCGCCAGGTCCGCCACACGTTCGGTCGTCCGGCTGCTGTTGTCGGGGGCGGGTTCTCGACGAGTTCGTCGGGTAGGTCGTCGATTTCGTCGATCGCGATGGTGATCACGTGGGCCTGGGTGCCGGTGGCGTTGGCGGTCATGCGGATTCCTTGTCGGTTCGAGCAGTGTTGTGGCACATCAGTTCTGGCCTTGTGGCGGGCAGCAGGCGGATGGACCAGCCGGTCAAGGCCCGGGCCAGGCGCAGGTTGCCGCCGGCGCGGCCCATGGCTCGGGAGTAGACGCCGGGCGCGATGGTGAGGGTGATGTGGCGGCGGATGGGGTCGGTGATGTCGGCTGCGACGACGGGGACTCCGACGGCGTTTTGGATGAAAAGCAGCGGCTGGCTGTGATGGGCGACGATGGTGATGTGTTCGCCGAGTTCGCGTTCGACGTCTCGTATGCGTAGTCCAGCTCGCCCGATGCAGGCTCCGACAGGATCAACCCCGGCGATGGTGGCGCGGACGGCGATTTTGGTGCCGATGCCCGGTTCGGCCGCGATCGCGGCGATGTCGACGAAGCCGTAGGCGATTTCGGGGACACGGGTGGTGAGGGCTTCGAGCAGTGAGCCGGATTGGGTGTCATTGGTGTGGTCGACGGTCGTGGTCACGGCAGTGTCTCCGATCAGGCGTCGAGAACGTTGGAATGCCGGCCCGGGACGGTGGAGGCGAAAGCCGCTTCCAGGGCGCGGATTTCGTCGTCTGCTGCGGACGGCAGAGCGATCCAGCTGACGGTGCGGCCGTGAGCGGTGCTTGCCTTGATCAGGCCGTCTTTGGCGAGTTGGCGGAGCACCCGATAGATCTGCTCCTGCACCGGCGGCAGGGCCGCAGAGGTGCCCGGTAGGGCGCAGCGCGGCGCGTGCTGGCGTAGGTGGGTTGTGCTCAGTCCCGTTCCTGCGGTGCGCAGTTGGGCGAGCAGATCGTTGCGCAGCAGGCGGCTGGCGGCGCTGGGGCTAGGCACTGGCTTGGCCGGGTTGGTCCGGCGCGAACATTGCGGCGTGCCGGGAGAGGTCTTCTCGATTGGGCAGTTTCGGCACGAACTTGGCCGCGCGTCGTGAGAGGGCGGCGCGGCGCTGGGCGTCGGTGCCCTGGTGGCCCTCGACCGCGTCCTCGAGTTCGCCGGTGGGCAGCGAGGCGGCGTAGTGGGCGGCGGCGCGCAGGAGTTCTTTGTGCCGGCGCACGGCGGGGGGATCGTGGCGGCGTTTCTCGATGATGGCGGCGATCTCTGCGTACGCCTTTTCCAACGAGCCGTCGTAGCGTTCACCGGGGAGTTTGACTCCGGCGAAGAAGCCTTCGGTGACGCCCATCTTGATGGCCGCTTCGCCGCAGCCGACGATCACCGGGCAGTTCGCGCAGATGCGGGCGGCGAGGTCGCATGTCTGCTTGTGGAAGATTTCTGGGTCTTCGTAGGCGCACAGACCGATGTCTGCGGTGAGTGGGCCAGTCGGGCGGCGAGTTCCCATCGCTTCCTCCAACTCTCAAAATCACTTGTTGAATCACTTATTTAGTCACTATGTCACCCATTCTCACTCATGTCTACACTTACGCGGATTCATGCCGAATCAACGGCATGACCTGCCGATATCGCCCGAGCTGGTGGCGAGGCCACGTCACAGTCACCTGAAATTCCGCGATTGACCCACCTGCAAACACACCTAATCACCCATCAGGGGCCGCTTCATGGGTGTTTGCGTGTGATACGTGACCGTCAGTGAAGGGCTGTGGTTGACTTCTATAGTGAAAATGCCAGCCATTTCGGGTGGCATCGCGACAACAACGGCCAGGAACCAGTGACAGCAGACGCAGACACGACACCGACCGAGGCGCTCCTGCGCGTCGGGCAGTTCGTCAAGCGCCGGCGGCGTGAGCGAGGCTTCGCCAGCCAGCAGGAGCTAGCCGATGCAGCCGAAGTCACCTTGAGCACGGCCGCGCTCCTGGAGCGGGGTAAGACCTTCCCAAGGTCGGTCAACCTGGCCAAGTTCGAAGCCGCTCTCGCGGTGCCGCCAGGCACACTCCGCGCGATCCGCGACAACCTGCCCCTTCCGGAGGAGCGCGGCACCGCCACCGCTCCCCCGCTACCACCGAGCACTGCCGCGGTATCAGGCACGAGTAAAACCGATGTGCTGGCGATCGCTACCGTCGCCGCCGAACTCGCCAGCGTGTGCGCGGGGATTCTCGTTGAATCCGGCCCGGGCACCAGTCAGGCCAAAGCAGGCATCAACATGCTCTCCGAGCACTTGTTCCGGCTGGAATCACTGATCACGGCATTGTTCCTTGACAGCGACAACGTCGCTATGGACGAAGTCTTGGCGGCCATGAAAGCTGTACACGATCAGCGCATCGCCGTGCGCGACCTCGCGGCGAACTTCTAACGAATTCGGTTGCCGCCGGGGCGCTTTAGCGCCGAGCGCTGGACCCGCGACGACACGAATAGGCCTCAGCCGGCGAGACGGCGAGCGACGAACGATTTGGGCATAGGGGAAATCTTGATGGGCACACCCGTTTGTTGGGCCTCGATCACCTGCGTCGGCGAAATAGCGAGCATCACATGGCCTGGGCCGGCCTTACCCATTTCCCCGAATGATGAGGACGGGAAGATCGCATCGCCTCTGCGGACGTCCCCAGGGGCGACGGGTGTGCCTTCTTTGATAAGTGAGTAGGTGTCGCCACCGACCGTGACACCGGCCTGCCCGTACGACCAGTGCACCAGCCCGGAGCAGTCAAATGCGTTGGGGCCCTTGGCACCCCATACGTAGGGCTTTCCGAGTTTCGTCATAGCGGCTTTGACGGCCATGTCGGCGGTGCCTGTTGGACCCTGCGGTTGGCTCCATGGAAACTGCGGATCGCCGAGGTCGTGCTGTCCTTCGCTACCGCGGCGACCGAGTGCAGCGAACCCCGAAAAGTCCGGCATTCCCATGCCGCCGCCACGGCCCATGCCGCCGCCTCCTCCCCCGCCCATCGGGGACATACCTCCCATGGGTGAGCCGCCACCGGCACCGCCACCGTATCCGGCGGCCCCGCCGCGCAGCATTTGTGCGAGCGCGATATTGCGGCGTTCAGAGGCTTTCAGGAGTGCTTTGGCCCGATCGAGCTGGCCCTGCAAATGATTGACCAGCTCCACCTTGCCTGCCGGGGTCCCGGTCGACGGCGCGATCGCCGCCACACCCGAA
The DNA here is from genome assembly GCF_010730955.1 of Mycolicibacterium aubagnense. Taxonomy (NCBI): domain Bacteria; kingdom Bacillati; phylum Actinomycetota; class Actinomycetes; order Mycobacteriales; family Mycobacteriaceae; genus Mycobacterium; species Mycolicibacterium aubagnense. The sequence continues at coordinate 143,336 of NZ_AP022578.1, forward strand.
CGGGTGTTGTCAATGACCCCGTCCATCCCCGCTCCCCCGGCGCCGGCGGCCTTGGCCCCGGCCGGCATACCCGGGGCGGTCGCACCATCGGCATCGGTGATTGCATCCAGACCCGCAGCCTGAGCCGCATTCGAGGCGACGAACTGCTTACCTCCAGCACCCAACCAGGACTGCGACGCCAACTGGCCCACATCCGTGACGCCTTGACGCCCCTGGGCCAGCCCCGACGTGCTCGACCACACCGGACCCTGCGGCGCCGGACCAAACAGCCCACGCGCCGCATTGAGCGCCTGGCCGGCCTCGGCCACCAAAGCATGCAGCGACATGGCGGCAGTATCACCCACCACCAACCACACAATCCATCAACACCACCACATTCGCGGTGAGGAATTCGGGGTCGCCTCCTGGGCGCAGCCGCAGTTCGATGACCGGCGTTGCACGTCTCGATGACCGGCGTTGCACGTCCATCTGGTGTTCGTCACCAAGTACCGGCGCCCAATGTTCACCGGCCGGTAGAATGTTGATCGAACTCCCCCCCACACATCAGGCCACCCGCACACCGGTTTCGCCGTGGGGGGGTTTCTGCTTCCGCAGCTCAGCCTCCCTCCTCGCCGATTCGCAGCGGCTTTAGGTCGTGAGGTGGTCAGTGCGGCACGCCTGAGAAGAAACGTTGCCGGAGCGTGCGCGCGGTCAGTAGCCGTGTGGCGGGCGTGTGGGATCGGCTTGCTGGATGTTCCGCGCGAGATTCGATCCGTCCCAGGCGACCCCGTAGCGGGAGCGGGCGTAGTTGATGAACGCGGCCGCGGCCGCCTGTTCATCTCTGGGGTCGTTCGATGTGCCCGGTTCATGGTGGGCGCGAAATGTGGCCCCGGTGAACTGGAAACTTCCGCTGCTCGGATCGCCGCGTTGGGCGTTGCTGTCGCTGCGGTTGACTGCGTTGGGGTTGAAGTTGGATTCGCGCGAGACGACGGTCATCATGCCGGCTTCCCAGCGGGCCCGGGCCGCGGGATCGGTGATGCCTTTGGCGGTCAGGGCGTTGCGGATTGCGGCGCGCACCCGTTCAGGGCCGGGCCCGGACGGGAGGGGCTCGTGCATCGTCAAGCCGGAGCGGGGTTCTGGCCGCTCGCCCTTGCGTGGACGCATCAGGCTCGTCAGTGCGCTGAGGTCCGGGCGCGTCATGCCGCCGAGTGAGGGCATGCCGATACCGCCGCCGGGCATGCCCATAGGCATACCGCCCATGGCGCCGGGTCTGCCACCGCCCATTCCGTAGCCACCCGCGCCGCGTCGTAGCAAGGCGCTCAGTTCGACGCTGCGCTGTTGGGAGGCTTTCAGGAGTGCTTTGGCCCGATCGAGCTGGCCCTGCAAATGATTGACCAGCTCCACCTTGCCTGCCGGGGTCCCGGTCGACGGCGCGATCGCCGCCACACCCGAACGGGTGTTGTCAATGACCCCGTCCATCCCCGCTCCCCCGGCGCCGGCGGCCTTGGCCCCGGCCGGCATACCCGGGGCGGTCGCACCATCGGCATCGGTGATTGCATCCAGACCCGCAGCCTGAGCCGCATTCGAGGCGACGAACTGCTTACCTCCAGCACCCAACCAGGACTGCGACGCCAACTGGCCCACATCCGTGACGCCTTGACGCCCCTGGGCCAGCCCCGACGTGCTCGACCACACCGGACCCTGCGGCGCCGGACCAAACAGCCCACGCGCCGCATTGAGCGCCTGGCCGGCCTCGGCCACCAAAGCATGCAGCGACATGGCGGCAGTATCACCCACCACCAACCACACAATCCATCAACACCACCACATTCGCGGTGGTGGGGGGCTTCGCCGTCGGGCGGTGTTGGGTGTTCAGCCGCGGGGGACGTGGCGAGCAGGCCCCAGGTACATGTTCAGTGCAACGACCTAGGCCAGTTCGGAACGGCTCGGGGCGCTTCCACTGCTCGGCGAGCTGTCGCCAGGGCTACTTGCCGCCCTTCGCGGGCAGCAGGTAGTACTCCAGAACGCGCGCGATGAACTCCGACAGTGTGCCCACGTCGACAGCGTTCATCTTGGCTTCGATCCAGTCTCGTTGCTGCGCACTGAAGCTGATTCGGGCCTCAGTCAACGGAGTGGCGGATTTGGCCCGGGTCGGCGACGATGGCATCAGCCAGTCGTCGTCGACGGTGGGCTTAGCGAAAAGTTCAGCCAACACGATGTCTGGGCTTACGTTCTTATCGGCAGCCTCCTTGGCGATGTGCGCGAACGCATCCTGCACAATCTCGGCGTAGCCTTTGATCTTCTTGCTTTTGGTGGCCTGCAGTCGCTTGTAGGCCTCCTGCGACAGGTACACCGACGCAGCCGGCACGCGCGCGCCCTTGAGGCGCGGAATGCGTGTCGGCCGGGACCGCACCGGAGTAGTGACCGCTGCCGCAGCGGGCGAAGCGGCCTGCACTGCGGGCGCAGGCGCGGGTGCCTCTGGCACCCCGGCGGCCCGGGTTGTGACCGATGTCGGCTGAACTTCAGCCGACCCGTCCTGCTCGGGCGGGGCCTCGGGCGCAGGTGCCGGAGCCCGCCCAGGGGCGAGCAGTCCCGCCAGCTTAGAGCCGCGATCCGGCTGCGATGGGCTGAACGCACCGGACAGGTTCTTGTGAGATGCCTTGGTTGCCATATTCAGTCCCCCCTAGAGGTTTTCGAGTTCGTTCACGTTTTCGAGTTCATTCACGCGAACAAGGATTTCGGCGGACAGGTTCTCGTAGTCCTCGGCCAGCCCCTTGCTTGTCTTGGCCCCCGTACCGATCTCGTCGCTGCCGAGCTTTATGCCGCTGCGCAGCGCCGCGAGAATACTTCGGCCCTCGGCGCTACTGGCTGATTCGAGTTCATGTGCGAGCAGGCCGTGCCGACGGGTCTCGTAGGCCGCGGCATCCGAGTGCCGGATCACGGCGTCGAAGATTGGAGCTGCCCCACCAAGGATCTCGTCGATGGTGTCGCGCACGTTCTTACTGATACGGGTCGCCGAGCTGCCGACACCGAACCGTACGACTCCCCCGAGGCGCAATGCCGGGTTGACTGCCATCGCAGGTCCAAACAGGTCGGCGATGATCGACAGTCCGTCGATGCTTCCTTCATCCGCCCGCACCGGAATCACGATCGTGCCGGCTACCCGTAGGACCGCGTCGAGGGCTGTGAGATCGATGGGCGGTGCGTCAATCAGGATCAAGTCGTACGTTTTGCCGAGTCCGAGGATTTCGCGCTGGATCGCCTCGTCGAGTTTGTCTTTGTTGTTGACCGCGAAATAGTTGTAAATCCGCTGCAAGGCGCCGCCTCCAGCGATCAAGTCGACGCCGGGCCGAACATTTTCGTACAGCGGCGGCTTTGCGCTGTCGGACTTCAGCATCAGCGACGCGGCGTGTTGCTCGCCATTGGAGTCGATCAGGTCCTTGATCGACTCGTACTCTTCGACTGGGAGTCCGAAGTCGCGCGCGCAGTTGCCTTGCGGGTCCAGCTCCACCAGCAGTACGCGATAGCCAGCCAGGCCGTACAGGCCGGACAGGTTTGCAGTGCAGCTGGTCTTTCCGACTCCGCCCTTGCCATTGACGAATGCGATCACCCGCTGTGGCGTGCGGACAGCCGGCGAAAGTGCGTAAGCGAGTGCCGTCGTCTCAGTCGTCATTTCTGTACCCTCCCAAGGCATTACGCCCGCGAGGGGGCGCTTGGTATCGCGCGATGTCGCGCTTGCATGAGCGCGCGATTGGCGTTGAGATTACCGCCCCGCTACGCGCCCCGCAGCGCGCGCCACGTCACGCCTTGATAACGCGTTGTCATACGCGCGATGAAGGCGCAGTTCAACGCCCGAACATGCGCGCGCATCCCGCTGAAATATCCGCGCGACTCGTCGCGCTAGTCGGGCGTGTCGCCACACGCAAAGGCCCGCGCGACTGTTCGCGTATGACAGGGCGCTCATATCCGCCCCCGCCAGCGCGCGCTACTCCGCGTCTGACAACGCTGTCTGCTGCGCGCTGTACTCCGCGCTCTACCCCGCCCTGTGCCACGCCAGTGTTTCCGCGTGTCAGCACGCGCCTTACTGCGCCTTGGCGTCCGCCACGTGCTCCGCGTGCAGCCCCGCCCTGTGATACGCGTGCACCACAGCACCTATACGGGCGCATGCTTCCGCGTTGTAATACGCGCTGTCGCGGGCTCAGTACTGCGCGCGTATTGGCGCTGATACCCGCGCATGCTGCTACGCCCGTCATCTCGCCCCTTTGCGGGCTGCATACGCGCGCTGTCTCAAGCGAGTGACGCGCGCATGATCGCGCGGTCTTAGGTGCGCGTTGCAGAACGCTGTTAGTGCGCGATCGCGGCGTCATGTCATGCGCACTCTTGGGCGCTCCATTAGGCCCGACAGCCACGCTCAGTTTGGCGTAGCTACCAACGCGCAATAGAGCGCAATCATACACGCGCATGCAAGCGCGACTGAGCTCGGCTACCTGCGCATATGCAGCTTTTAGTTCATAATCAACGGCGGTTCCATGCGCGGCGATAGACGAGCGCTGATTCCTCGTCATCTTCGTGTCATCGCCAATCCAGGACATACCCGAAATGGTATCCCATGGAGAAGGCACTCCCCCGCTACTTCGCTTCTCTTCGCGAGCCACAATTCAGTGACGAACGGCTAGTGATTGATCGACAGATGACGCTCAATGTCGCAAAAGTAGCTGCCCGCGCGTGACGCGCCGGTGCCAGGCTCTGCGGTTGAGATTGGGCCGGTCGATCCACCAGGGTTTGGCTACACCGGCGGCCGCGATTTTGCGGGTGTTCGCAGCACTGGAAGGACAGGCCACCTGGATCAAACAGCGTCGCCTCCTGTAGCAGAGTGCACCGGCCCGGTGGGGGCTCGCGATCCCAATCGGAAGGCTAGTCGGTAGCTCTCCGCTTAGAGGGCTGGCTATAGTGCGCGTTCCAAATCGTAGTTGGTTGACCACCGATGACAGGACAGCCAACGTAGCGGAATCAGCTCATCTCACCCGGGACTTGCACGGCGATGCCGCGTTTTTCATCTCACGTGGGGTTATGGCTTTGATTGGTCTGTCGGCCACGAATCCGCGACATGTCGGTGACACCGCGGTTCGAGACTCACGGAACGGCATCCGCCTCGAACCCGGTGAGGCGAAATCGGCGCATCACGGCCCGAACCGGTTGGGGCACTGAGGCCTTCAGCGCCGACGTGGCAAACACCCGGGGCGGCCGCACATGCCCAGCCGCCGGTTTATTGCGGACTTTTCCGGCCGTGTTGGGGCCCATCGCGCCCGCGTGGACAGGTCCGCCGCAAGGCTTGGAAACGGGGCGGCGGCAAGCGCTGACCTGCGGAAATGCGACTGCTGCGGCAGCGGGGGAGTGGACCAACGCCAGGAAACGGCACTCAGCTCAATCGTGGCGCCCCGAGGCCCTTCCCGGGCACCGGCTATCGACCAGGGCCCTATTTGGCCGCCAGCGTGGCGATCAGCGTCTATCCCCAGGTCAAACCAGGTGGGTGTGCGCTTTGTTTCCCCTCGGAAATGTCGCAGCGCGGTGGTAGCTTCGTCGCCCGCGGTCGTCGACGCCATTGGCCGACGTAGAGCTCCCGGACAAATCCAGACATGCGCCACCCGGGGGCGGATGCGCTGCCGCCGCGCCGAATACGCAATACTACTTCCAGTGAATATGCATTTGGAGTAGTATTGCTGGTGTGATCACGGACTGGACCGGGGAGTTCCAGCGGTGGCTGGACGGTCTGGACGCGAAAGCGGACGCCGGCGATGAGGTCGCACGTAAGCGGGTGGCGTATGCCGATGCGGGCATATCGGTGCTGACCGGCTTGACGGAACCGCCCACCGAGGACAGTGCGGTTCTGATGCGGGTGCGGCAACGCGGCCGCTATCCGATCTGGCGGGTGTCGCATCCGTTCGACAACGACGTCGCTGTGCGCCTGATCGTCTGGTTCCCCGAGGGGCAGTCCGCTGGTGTGATCGTGGCGTTCGGCGGCGACAAGAAGAAGATCGGCGACGCCTTCTATCTGAGCGCTGCATCCCGCGCAGATGCGGCGATCGACCAGTGGCTACAGGAGAGGGGCGCCGACGATGAAACTTGAAGACAAGGGTGGCCAGCGGCTGCGCCGTAAGCTCGCCGATCCGGCCTACGCCGAGCAGATCGGCGACATTCGCGAGGGCATGCGCGAAATGGACCGCTCGTACGCCATGAATTTGGCGATGATCCGCAAGGCGGCTCAACTCACACAGGAGGACCTGGCAGCCCGTTTGGGCAAGGGGCAAGCGGCCGTGTCCAAGCTGGAGCGCCAGCACGATTTGTTGCTGTCGACTCTCGCCAGCTATATCCATGCCGCCGGCGCCGAAGCGGAGTTGGTTGTCACGGTGGGCGGTCACGAACTGCGGTATGCCCTCGAAGAACTCAGCTCTCACGTCCCGGACGAATCCGCCCAGCGGGGGTGATGGGGGCCGCCGCGCGCCGACAGCCCCCGCCAACCCGGCCATCAGGCGATGAGCCGGTGCGCCGCGGTAGCGACGGCGCAGCCGGTCACGATGGCGGTCACCGGGCCTGCAACCGGACCGGACGACACGAATCCTGCGGCGCCACCTGCCGCCGTGAGCATGCCGATGAGCACCCACCGCAGCGGCAGGCGATCGGGGGTGGACCGGTTGGGCGGGCGGTTGTTGTTACGACGCGCTACTTTGGGCACTGTCGTTCCTCTCCACGAGTAACTGATGGCAACGATGCGGCCTGCGGGGGCGGGAATCCCCGCGGGCCGTGTTCACCGGCGATCAGCCCAGATTGTGTGAACCGTTCTGACCTGCGGTAATTCAGTTGTACGCCGTTCGTGGCGACGAATCTGGTACCGTGGTTTCACGCCTTAACCCGGCGGAAAGACAGCGTGATACGTCGAGCGACCCGTTTTTCTGACGGGTTAAGGCGTACAGGAAAAGACGTAGAAGTTTTTGGGCCGAAGTGATGGAGATCACATCATGGAGCTGAGTGGTCACCGCTACCACCTGTTCCGGCCGAGCATTTCCCGACCACCGAGGGGCCGTGAGCGGACCGTCCTCGCCAACCGAGTTGAACGTCTGCGACAGATGCAAGCCTCTGCGGACGAGGCAACCGAGCAGCTCCAGGAACTCATCGCGGCCGGCAGCATCGACGCGCTCCGGCTGCGGCACGGGTTCGTACGGCAGGAAACATCACCGGCCGCCGACAACGCCTCGGATCGGTCGGCCCCTCCGCGCGAGCATCGACCGTCCGCGACCCGCCTGCTGTCGCCGAACGGTATCGCCCTGCCGTTCCATCTCATCGCACTGCTGGAGGCGCAGGCCCGCACGAAACCCGGCATGAAGCCGGGGCCGAGCCCCTTGCCGCTCAAGGGGCTTGGTTCCAAAAAGCCGGGCTGGACCCATCTGGTGGCCACTAGCGCGGAGAGCTCTGGCAGCGGCCGGTCTCGGTCGAGCGTGGTGGACAAAAAGCTCCGGCAAATCCATTCCGCATTGAAGCGGCTCCGGTACGAGAACCTGATTGACTGCCCGAATGCCGCTGCGCCACGCGGGAAGTTCGAGGGCTTCCTGCTGACGATGGAGGACGAGCGCAGACGGCGTACCAACGATCTGTATCGGGTCCCCGAGCACGACGGGTCGTACTTCACCGTGCCCTTGACGTTGTTCACGAACGGCTGGATTTACGTGCTCGAGGACACCGAGCTCGTGCTGCTACTGATCACCATGCGCAGCCGATACTTGCATGGCGATGAGGAACTCACGTTCTCCGGTGGCGTCCGGACCGTTCACTATGGCGTGGGCCCGGATGCCTTCGAGGCCCATCGCGTCCTCGAGTACCTAGGGCTCATCGATGTCATCTCGGATTACCGCCGCCAGTCCGATGGCCGCGTCTACAAATACCAGGAGCAGGGCGCCGCGCCGCATAAGCTTGTGTTTCAGCCGGATGCGCTCGAAAACAGCGCGTTCCCAACGTTTCTCACCGAAATCGAAAACCAGCTGGCCAAGCCCGAGCCCGACGTTGAGCCGGCAATCTAACTGCGGACCAATCTCAAGCCCACGGGTTCCGGCTCGTCCGAGGTGACGGTGTGTCGAAGTTCTGTCGGCGGTTCGACGCGGATCAGCGACTGCGGCACCGGCAGTACGACATTCTCAAGCGAACGCAGCGCAGCGCGCGCCCGCGACAGATGACCGTAGGCGGTGGCTGCGCCAAGAATCTCGGGCTCATGCTCGATCGGCGCCAGCCCGAACCTCTGCCAGTACTGCGACAGCGCCGTGCGCGCGGCGAGCTCGGCGCTCTTGCTGGGTTGCGGTGCTGCAGGGGACGGGTGCAGCAGGACCAGGGTGTCGGTCGGGCTGGCCATCCGGTCGACGAGTTCGGACACGATCCACGCACCGAGGCCGTTGCCGCGTAGTGGGGCGGCAACCTCGACCAGCGTGACCAGCAGAATCCGGTTGATCGGCGCATCCTCGAACTGTGCCTGTACCGCCGGGGCGACGTCATCGCCCTCGAACAGGCCCACGAATTGCGCGGTGTCCTGCGGGAGCGCGTCCAGCAGGTCGGCGATCGGGTGCTGCCCGACGTTGATGACCACAAACTCGGCGCACCCGCCGACGACGTCCGGGTTCTCTTCCACCTCGTCGCCGTACTCGTCGAGGTAGCTCAGCTCCAGCTCAGCACGCCACCTCGTCATGGCGCCAAACTGAGCGTCGGTACTGGTGTACCGGGCCCTCGGTCGGATCAGCATCGCAGCGGAAGTGGTGGCGGCGGTCATGGTCATGCACTTTTCCTGATCGGCTGCGCCAGCGCACCCAACGCCACGCCAGAAGCGCCACTATCTCCGCATGCCAATCAGATTGGCGGCCGGGCTGTCCGTCGCCTGGCCGTACAGTGCGCGGCGGCTGCGCCGGAGCATGGTGAGGATGTCGCGTTCGGTGAGCGTGGCGAATTCGCTGATGTGCATGGCCGGGACCGTCGCCGCGGCGAGCTCGTGCACGACCGGCAGTTCGTCGTCGACGAACAGTGTGCAGATCGCGGGGCTGTCGCGGTGATACCGGGCGCTGAAATAGTGGGTGCGCTTACAAGTGACCGGGTCCACGGTGGGGGAGAGCCGCGCGTAGGTCGCCTGCGGGGCTTCCGGTGCGTGGTGGGCAAGCCAGTTTTGTACGCCATCGAGTGCCCAGCCCGGCCGTGTTGTGGACACGCTGTAGGGCCACCCGAGGCCGGCGAGCTGCTCCAGGAGCGTGATACCGGTAGCCATCGGTGGCGCGGTGGGTGTGTGGGCGAGAAACCGGCGCCATTTGCGCGGCTGCGGGTCGTCCAACTCGTGCTCGTACGACGACATGTCGATGAGCAGACCGTCGAAGTCGACCATTACCGCATATCTGCGCGTCACGTTGCCAACTATACCAAAAACGAGAACAAAGGACGTACGAAAGCCATTGTGTAGCATCATATTAGCAAGAATTCGCCGCATTCTTCGCGTGCCTGTAATCGTTCGCTACGAGCCGCCGGAATAGCGCCGGAAGTCTCCACATTGGCGCGGTCAACCGGCGGTGATGATCCGGCCGCCGAGCAGGTCTGCGACAAGGTCGATCGCTTCGCGCTCGGGGTCAATCTCATTGCTGGGCGGTGGGCCGTTGGCCATGACGGCGTCCCAGAACGTGCGATCGACGTCGGCGTGCTCGAACGGTTTGAGCTGGTCGAGAGCGGTCATCTCGGCCTCGGTGCGGGCCTGGTCGCGGCTGTCGAGCCATTGGCGCCATTGGCTGCGTTCGGTGCGGTAGCGCGTGATGCGTTCTTCGCGGACGTCGTCGGTCTGGTGGGCGGTGGCCAGGTCGGCGAGGGTGACAGCGCCGACGGCTACGGTGCCGCGTCCGGTGCGGCGGATGAGGCCGAGCACTTCCAGGGCGATCACGGCTTCATCGCCGGCGGTGCGCGAGACGGCCGCGGCCGCGTACACATCGGATCTGCTGGTCAACCCGTGGTAGGCAATCAATTCGTAGATTCTGCGCAGGTGATGGCCGGCGACAGACCAGGCATCGTGTACCGGCTCGACCCGGACGCGATCGGCTGTGATCGCGGTCCCGGCAACGGTGTTCTGCACGGTCAGGGCGTAGGCGTCTGCCTCGACTCCTGCGCCGCGTCGGGTCAGGATCAGCGGTGCGCCCGGGCGGTCCCGAAGGTCGCGCAGCACTCGCCATACCGCGTCCTCGCTCAGTAGCCCTGTGCCCAACGAAAGGCTGCGCCCGCCTACTGCCACCACCCACGTTCCGGTGATCTGTTCTCCGGCTGTGTAGGCATGCCAGGCGAGGGTCTGGAGCACCGCGTGGACCGTCCATCTGTAGCGCTTGCCGGCGTATTCGCGGTCGGCCCAGGCCAGGGCGTTCGTCAGCCACACCCGCAGACTTTCCGGGCCGCGAAACCCGGTGGGGTTATTTCCCCCCTGTGTGTACTTACTCTCGTGCTGCGGGGGACGGCATTGGAGGGTGTTGGTGCAGAGCCAGTCCAGCGCGCGGTGAAAGTCCCGGTGGAGGGCTTTTCCGGCGGCGTGTCCGTAGCGGCTGTAGGCCTGTCCGAGTCCGTGCTGCCAGGGGCCGCCAGGGGCCATGAGCGTGGTGATGGTGGCCAGGCTGTGCCCGCGCGCAATCGCGGCGGTGAGCACCGACTGACGGGCTTCCGAATGCGACGCCCACTGGCGCTGTCCGGTGGGCATGACGCCGCGCTGGGCGTAGGCCGTGATGTCGGGGTGCATGGGGTCATCGCGCACGTACGCCGGCGCCAGGCACTGCTGATCGCCCTGGCCTGTGCAGAATGCGCCGGCGCCGATCTGGGGTGACTGACCATCCTGTGCAGGGACGTCGTCGGTCCGGGTGCGGGGTTTGAGTGCGCCGAGCAGCTCGTAGAGCCGGGGCAGCAGACTCGGTGCCGAGCGGGTGGTGAACGCATTGACGGCGGCCGCGAGCGGGCCGTCCAGTTGTCGGTAGCCCACACCGGTTTTCAGGGGTGTTCCGGGGGCGCTGAGGCAGCCCGACGCGGCGTTGGTGTTCGGGGTGATGTCGAGGGTGGGCAATCGGGCACCCAAGAGCCGCACCAGGTGGGTCATTTCGGTCGCAGACGCGGTGGTGCCGATCGCCAGGGGCACTAGCAGGTGACGGCCGGTGGGGGAATGGTCGGTCACGATGACCCCACCGCACCGGACGATCCATTCGGCCGCCGTGGCCAGGTCGGCATCAACGGCGGCGCGACCGCCGCGCTTGTCGTCGAAGTCGAGGCCGATCATGTGGGTGCGGCCGGCTGTGGTGTACAGGTAGGGCGCTGCGGGCCGGGACGGCAGAGACATGGTCAGCCGGGCGTTGTCGCTGAATTTTCCGGTGTCGGCGTTGTAGACGCGCATCGTCCGCCGCCCGGGCGCGCTCAGCAACGGGGCTAAGGCTTTCCAGACCCGTTCGGGGCGCTCGGAAATCGAGGCCGTCGGCGCGGCGAGGGTGCCGGTCATGAGCGCGCACCGCGGGTGCGGGCGTGGGTGTCGCCGGTGGTGGCGAGGGCCGGTGCGGGGCTGCTGGTCTGCGGGTGCAGTCCTGCCCGGTGAATGTCTCCATGGGGTGTGGAAACGTGTTGATCACGATGAGCGCGCCCCTCTGGACCTGCTTGAGGGTGTGCGCTACCGTGAGTCTTGCCTGTTGGCACAGGAGCAAAACCCTTTCGTGGGGTGGTGCGTAAGCGCCGATACGCCCGAGCTGAAACCTCGGGTCCAACTTCAGAAGCGATTTCCCCCGGCTGCTACCGGGGGTTTCGCGTTTCTGGGGCCGGACGGTCCTACGCACAACGGGTATGGAGTTGTTGCGGCGCAAGGGGTTTAGGCATCACCTCCAGCGAATACGTGCCGGGGTGGGATCGCGCGCCAGGTGGCGGCGAGCAAGGGTGAGTGCCGGCGTGGGCTCGTCTGCACGCATCGTGGTGCGCTGGGCAGGGCCGCCGGGGTGTCCACATGGGGTGGCGAATTGTGGGGAACACGGTGCGTACTGGGTAGACCTGCAGCCAGTGATGAGTTACCGTGAACCCTGTTGGTTGTGAGCAACACGGGTTCCTTTCGAGGGACCTGAATGTGCGGAAAGCACGGCGAGGCGAGTTGCCGCTCGACCTCAGACCAGCCCTCGGAAACCCTCGGGTAGCCGGGGGTTTCCGCATTTTCGGACTAGGTGTGCTTCTGCGCTATTGAGTTGGCCTGGCGCCCCGATCGGTGGGGCGGGGAGGTCACATCGCTAGCGGCATCACCTCCATGTCCAGGGCGCGAATCAGGCCGGGAAATCCCAGGTGCAGACAGATGATGTCGGCCAGCATCGTTGATCTGTTGTCGATGTTGCGGTCGCGGAAGTCGTCTTCGATGAGGTCACCCACAGGCTGGGGGACACGGATCATCTGGTGAGGTCCGAGCGCGTCGGTGCGCAGCGGGGACACGGGGTAGTGCTCGTCGAGCAGCCCTTGGGTCAGGTGACGCATCAGGTCGGGCCGGCCGTAGTGGAAGCACAGCACGTCAGAGAGGAACGGCGAGAGATCGGTGCCGTGCTCTTTGGCGCGGGCTGCGGCGACGTCGCGGACAGTGACCGGCAGTTTGGCGGTCACTGCGGCGCGGCGGCCGAGCGATGGTCGCCCACGGGTGGTTCCAGTCATACGGCGATCCTGCCGGGCTCTTTACAGAAAAAGCCATCAACACGCCGCGATCGGGCGAAAAGTTTGTTGTCACTCGTGTGACTCATGTGGCGATCGTGGCACGGTCGCGGCGCTGTAGCCGTGACCGACACGCGGTGGGACCGCGTAAAGGTCAGCTCGCGAGAACCGCGGCAGCCCTTTCCAGACCGGCGTCACGCAGGAACGTCGCCGGTTTAACTCCAAGTCGGGCGGCGGCGCGCAGCACCAGATCGCGTTCGGGATCGTCGCAGCGGACGTCAATCCGCTTGTCGCGCTGCCGTGTTTCGGACCCGGATGTGTTCTTGCGACGTTCAGTCATGTCTGCGATCTCCATGATGTTGGCACGCCGTGCCGGTCATTGATGCAACCCGAGCGCGGCAACGCCACGCATCTCCGTTCGGCGTTGTTGTCGGTGGTTGACGCTATGTTGCGGGTGTGTCCCGATACCGCCTCCTTCCGTCCCAGGAACAGGCCGTTGCGCTGCGTGGGCACTGCCGACAAGCCCGATACGTATGGAATTTGGCTGTTGAGCAGCAGAATTACTGGCGTCCAGGCCGTCGATCGCCGAGCTTTGCCGAGCAATGTGCTCAGCTGACCGATGCGCGCACCGAATTCGACTGGCTCGCCGCCGGTTCTGCGACTCTGCAGCAGCAAGCGCTTAGGGATTTCGCCCAGGCGATGCGCAACTTCTTCAACGGCACCCACCGACGACCTACGTGGCGCAAAGCCGGCGTTCATGAAGGATTCCGCCAGGTAGGGGTCAAATCCGCACACGTACAAAGGTTGAACCGGCGCTACGGCCAGGTTCTTGTACCCAAGGTTGGGTGGGTGCGATTCCGGCTCACCCGGGACGTGCCCGAATCGGTGAAGTCTTACAGGGTGACCCTTGACCGGTCCGGCCGCTGGCATATTTCCTTCGCGCACATACCCGAGACGATCCCCGGCCCCGGTGACGGAAGCGTCGTAGGCATAGACCGTGGCGTTGCTGTTTCGGCGGCGCTGTCGACGGGCGAACTGATGCACGTACCGCATTTGAGTGCCGGGGAGGCACGCCGGTTGAAAGTGCTGCAGCGTGGACTTTCTCGCGCCAAGAAGGGGTCGAACCGTCGTGCCAGAACGAAGCTGGCCATCGCTAAACTGCGGGCGCGCGAGACCGACCGTCGGAAGGACTGGGTGGAAAAGACCAGCACCGACATCGCCGGTCGATTCGACACGATTCGAATCGAAGCTCTCGATATTCGGTGTATGACCCGCAGTGCACGAGGAACGGCCGAACGTCCAGGTCGCAGGGTCGCTCAGAAGCGGGGACTCAACCGTGCGATCCTTGGCAGCGGGTGGGGCAAACTCGTCACGAGACTGCAACACAAGGCATTTGGCCGGGTCGAACAGGTCCCGGCCGCGTACACGTCGCAACGATGCTCTGCATGCGGGCATGTTGCACCTGAGAATCGCAAGAGCCAAGCGGTTTTCAGGTGCGTCGCCTGCAAGGCCGGGCCGTGCAATGCCGACGTGAACGCCGCACGCAACATCGCCGCCGGACGGGCGGTGACCGCACGGGGAGACCTCGACATCAGTCGGTCTGTGAACCGTGAACCTCAACTCAGCACTCCTGCCACGTAGGATTGCGGGTTGGAATCCCCTGGCCTAACCCGGGAGAGGACGTCAATACCTACTATCTAGATTCTAGATAGTAGATACTGGATAGTAGAGACAATGGATCCGACACGCCTCAGTGAGGTCAGTGAGCTGCTGTTCGGCCGCAAGTGCCGACTGGCGGTCGCCGCATGGGTCCTGCAGCACCCCAAAGGACGGTTCTTTCAATCCGAGGCCGCGGGTCAGATCGAACACGCCTCCCAAAGCAACATCACCGATGAGTTTCAGCGTCTGGTGCAGCTGGGGATGCTCGACATCGAGCGGCCACCGGATTCGCGGCGCGTGTACTACGTCCGCACGACGATCGCTCTATGGGAGGCGATCGGCGCGGTAATCGAGGCCATCGAGTCTGACGGCAGCTGGTAAGGGCCGCACTTTCTCAACGGCGCTCGCCAACCGCGCATTTTGGGTACCGTTGACGCCATGCCTGGTCGGTACGACCTTTCCGAACCGGACGCCGTTGAGCGGGACTTAGCTGCATTGTTCCCGTGGGCGCCCGATTCGAAGCTGCACGCTGCCGCGGAGCTGGTTCATGGGGGACTCGAGTTGTCCGGCGATAAGCCGACGCTCACAGACGACATGCTCCTCAACGCCATGGTGACCGGCGTCGCCGTCGCGCATCTGGTTGGTCCGGCGCCCGTCCCGGGTGGCTCTAGTTCCGGCGGACTCGTCGGCGGGCCGATCAGTCATCTGCTGCGGAAGGTTTTGCCGGGACTTCGGCACGGCGGCGAGCATGAGCCTCCCACCTTCTACGCCTGAACCGGAACGACCACGCCCACAACATGATTCGGGCCAAGACCACCCGGCGCAAGCATCCCCACAGCCACCAGACGATCAAACAGTCACCACCGAAACCGCATCCACGACTTCCGCAAGTGCCGACGATCCCTACGCGGGCATGGCAGGCCCGGCTACACGTTCGAAGCAAGGTCTGCGTGCCCGCGTCAGTGGGCTGACCCGTGGCGAGCTCGTGTTCGCGCTGTGGGTGATCCTCGTCGGCGGCGTAGGCGTTGGCCTCTACCTGTGGGTGACGAGCCGCCACAACGCGGGATTCGCCTACGACACGCTCACCCAACGCCAGTCGCCCATCGGGCCGAACTTGGGTACCGCTGAGCTACTGCTGTCGATCTTCGGATACTTCCTGGCTCCGCCAACCCTGGGTGCCCTGGCGGCGGCAGCCTACGTCGCCCACAGCAGTGTCTCGCCGCGGGCGAAGCGCCGCGCGGATGAGGCTGCGCTACGCAAGCTCAAAGGACTTCCTGAGCCGGGCCTGCTCGCCAAGCTGTTCGGAAAATAGGCAGGGCACCGTGCGCCGATTAAGGGACTATTGGGATAGCCGGGACCCGGCAGAGCGGCGATTCGTGCGGCAGCTCCTGGCGACCATGGCCGGCGGGCCACTCAACGTGACCGCGCGGACGTGGGAGAACGCGCAGAAGGCTTGGGAAATCAAAGTTGTGCAGTACACCAACGAGGGGCACACCTATCCGGAGGTGTCTGCCGCGAATTGGTTGCTGATGGCGGCGACCGCTCAACAAGAAGTCGGACACTTCGATATTCCCGACGACGACCCCGACCCCTCCTAGCGCCGCGCGTGAAACCCGGCGATATCTGTCTCCGGCGTTTCACTGCGTCTCAGTGGTTGCATCCCGTTGCATTCCGTCTCAAACGAATGTGGCTACGTTGCTGGAAGTCGGAGCCGTTTCGGTCCTAACGTGCGCAGCATGACTACTTGGGCTGACGTGGCCATTGGCGGATTGCTGGGCGGCGTGTCCGAAGTGCTGGGCAAGCCGATTCCGTTGTCGCCCAACGGCGGGCAGGGTCCCGGGGCGGCGATCACTGACCGGGGTGATCTGTCGATGTCTCAGCGTGCCGCGTTGAAGTACATGGGTGTCGACCCTGATACTGCGTCTCTCGATGAGATCAACCGGGTTCTCGAGCTCGGTCCCAAGGCTCCGACGGTTCCGGCCGCTGCGCCGCCTCCGCCTCCGCCCGGGCCGGCGACTCCGCCCGCCCCGGGTACACCGCCCCCGGACGGGATGAGCGGCCCTGCTGCTGATGCGGCCAAGGCGCTGAATTCGGCGTTGCAGAAGCAGCATTCGGCGATCAATGATGCCGATGATCAGCTGTCCGAGGCGATTTTGAAGGCCACGACGTCCAGCCAGGATGGGCAGCAGAAGCTCAAGGCGTTGCAGCAGGACATCATCGACAAGGTCGACAAGCTCAAGCCGACGTTGGATACTCCGGCGGGCCAGCAGCAGTTGGCCGAATTTCTGCAGGGCAAGGCCGACGACATCAGCAAGGTGCTCAAGGACACCGGCCTGGATTCGCAGGCCCATTCGGCGATTCTGGATGCGCTGGCCGCGCAGTACAAAGCGGTCAAAGACGGCAAGGGCTCCGGACCTGACGACGGCAAGGGCGGCAAGGACGATCCGCAGGCCCCGGCGGCGCCGGGAGCGCCGGCTCCGGGCGGCCCGGCCGCTCCGGCCCCTGATGCTCCGCCGGCAGGCCCCGCCGGCACTGGCGGGCTGCCGGGGAGCGACCCGCTGCTCGACGGTGGACTGCCCTCTGACCCGATGATGGCGGGTCTGGGTGCATTGGGCCCGGCCATGGGCGCTCTCGGCGGGCTGCCGGGCGCGCTGGGCTCGATGATGCCCGGCGGCGGTCTCGGTGGCGGTGGCGGTGGGTTGGGTGATCTTGGTTCGGCGATCGGCGGGGCTATCCATGACGCGAACAGTCATTCGGACAATCCTGATCCGACCGAGAAACAGCATCCCGACCCGCTCAAAGACCCTGGCCAGGAGAACAAGCCGCAGGACCCGACTGGCCCGAAGAGTCCGCAGACTGAACCTGCGGGCAACAACAACCAGGGGCCTGCTGCGGCCGGTCCTGGAGCACCCCCAGCGGGCGCTCCAGGTGCTCCAGGACAGGTCCCGGCTCCGCCGCCGTTTGATCCCACGGTCAAGCTGCCGGGGGACACCACGCGCACGGTGAACGACCAGGCGCTGAACGGCGCGGGCCGCGACGTGCTGGCCGGCAAGTCGATCGACGAGGCGTTTCCGTCGCACGGCATCGTGCTGCCGCCGATCGGGTCGCCGGTCACCAACAACCAGGTGTCGCCGGGCAGCCTGCAGTTCGGCGACATGGGCGAGTTCACCGATCACCGGGTCATGGCTCTCGGGCAAGGCACGGTGTGGAACGACGGCCAGGTTGTGCCGTTGAGTCATCTGCAGACCGGCCCGAATTTCCTGGGCTGGCATCGGTTGACGACTCCTGCCCAGCAACCGGTCGCCCCGGTGGCGGCGCCGCCGGTTGCCGCGCCGCAGCCCGTTTCGAGCGCGACGCTGACCTCGTCCACAACCCCCCAGCAGCCGCATTGAGCTGCGACAACCGGCAAAGACAGGGAGTACCGTCATGGCTATGAGTAACGACGTCACGCAGGTCGACCCCACCAAGATGGTGGAGTGGGCACGGCAGCACGAGCTGGCTGCTGAGCGTTGCGCTGCCGCCCGCAAAGAACATCCCCGCACGATCGCGGCCGCCGCGTCGTGGGGGCCGATGTTCGCCGACGCCCGCAAGGCGGCCGTCGATGCGGTCAATGCACGTGAGGCCGCGTTGATCGAGCAGGAGAACCGGCATCGGGAAATGGCGCTCACGTTGAAGCGTGGCGCTGCGGTAATGCAGGCCACAAATGATGAAAACGCCCGTAACTTGCGGCTGTCGCAAAGTTGAGCGTGGACATGGTTGATCAGGAGACCGCCGACACCGTGGAGGTGGAGGTCTACGAGGCCGCCAGCCGCGATGAGTCGATCATCGCGGTGGTGGGCCGGCGTGGACAGACCCTCGGTGTGCAGCTGGAGGATGCGGCGATGAAGCTGACCGAGGCTGATCTGGCGTATCGGGTGATCAAGTTGAACACGTTGGCGCACTTGCGGTCTCAGCTGGCTCGCCGTCAGGAGATGGAGGCGGCCGGGTTCACGGTGTCACGGTCGTTGCCGACCGCTGAGCAGGTCGCGGCCTACGAAGAGATGATTGAGTTCTAGGACTGGACAGTGGACAGCAGGGGGACAACACACGGGGGAAACGGCGGCGCTGGGCCGACGCTGCATGTCAACGTCGGCGGCATTCACGCGGTCGCAGGGATGCTCGAAGCTGCGGCCACCAAACTGGCCGCGCACGCGGTGCCGGTCGCGCACCCGCCGTTGGGTAACGACGAGACCTCGGTGAGTGCGGCCGCACGGCTCACCGAACACGGCGCGGTCCTGGCCTCGCGGGCCGGAGACGGGGCCGCGGTCCTGCAAGCAGCCGCAGCAGCGCTCTATCAGGCCACGGGCACCTACACGGCCGTGGACACGGCCAACGTCTCGGTCGTCGCGCTGACCGGTAACCCGATCGCGCCGACCCCGACAGCGCCGCCGGCGGTGACCGCCAACGTGCAGCCGATCGACGTCCCGGTGCTGCCGTCTGCGCCGCGACCCGGTGAGGTCACCGCCGCCATGATGAAGGCGGGCACACCTAGCTCCGGGCAAGCATTCATCAAGAACTGCAACGCTATTGGCGGATCGTTCCGCGACGCCGCATCGTCGGCGCACTCGGCCGCCGGGCTGGTCAACGATCACCTGACCGGCGCGGCCGGGCCTCGAATCCACCAGGCGCTCATGAGCTTTGGGGACTGGTCCACTCACATGGGTACGCACGCCGACACAGTGGCCCAGTCGGCCAGCAGCCATGCCACGAGGTTCACCCAAGTCCAGCGCGCCACACCCACGCCAACGGATTACGAGTCCGTGCAACAGAGGTTCGCCAAAGCGCAGGCGATTAACGCCTCCCATCCGGGCATGGGTGTGCCGGCGATGGTGCAAGCGCAAAACGACTACATGGATTTGAATCAACGCACCACGGTGTCGATGGCGGGCTATCACACCGGGGAGTTTCCGCAGGCCCCGCCGCCACCGCCACCGGCGGTGCACATTGTGGAACCGGCTCCGGCACAGAATGATTCGGCGTCTGCTGGCCAACCGGCACCTGGCCGTCACGTGGCCGAAGAGAAGCATCCGGGAGCGCCGGCCGATGACGCCGCCGCAGCGGCGGACGATGCCGGGGCAGAACTCGGAACCGGCGGCGACGGGCTCGACCAGCTCGGCGCCAGCCCTCTGGGCGCCGGGGGCGGCGCGTCCGAAATGGCCTCGACCATGCCCGCCCTATTGACCGGGGTGCTCGGCGGGCTCGTCGGCGCGGTCACCGCGATACCGCAGGGCGCTGCCCAGCAAGCGCAAAGTTTGGCATCGCAAGCGATGGAGGGCATGTCAGGCCTCAGCAAGGGCCTGGCCGGCAAAGACGGACTGGACACCCCGTCCCTCGGTGACGGACCGTCCTTGCCTGGCTTTGACCCCAGCGGACTGGGCGGTGGCGGAGGCGGGGGAGGCGAACCGAGTACCGCACCTGCGGCCAGCGCCTCCGATCTTCCCCCGGCCGGGTCGGGCACCAGCATGTTGTCCAGCGCGAGCAGCAGCCCAGCCGCCGGCCCGGCGATGACTTCCGGGGCGCGGGTGGAGCCGGTGTCCGCCGGCCCAGGCGGGGCGCCGATGATGATGCCTCCCATGGGCGCCGGTGGCGGCATGGGCGCCGCCGGGTCGGGCGCGCGGCCGATGAAAGAACCCGACAAGTTGATCAAGGCGCTCAAGGCGGCCAACAGCGAGCCAGTCAAGGGTGAGGTGCTGCGCCGCCAGGTGGTCGCCACCGCCGACGATCCGCTCGACAACGACGAAAACGACAAGCCGAAACCGACCGTAGGCGTGGGCTCGCGCCGGCTACGCCAACAACTGAAAGGTGACAAATGACCGTCTACGAGTACCCGACGTATCAAGAGGACGTCGACCGCACCCAGTCGGTCATTGCCCGAGTTGAGCGAGTGCAGGCCATGCTCAACAAATTCGTCGACGAACTCAAAGACCTCGAAGGGTTCGCCGAAAACGACAACGGCGACGTCAAGGTGCGAGTCAATCACGAAGGCTCCCTGCGCGAATTGATCATCGCGCACGGCTGCTTGGCTACCTACGACAACCTCGCTTTTGAGACAGAAATCAACGAGACCGTGGCCAAAGCGGTGGACTCTGTCACCGCAGCAACCGCCGAGCTCACCGGTGCACAGGACGAAGCCGATCTCGATAACGTCGTCGCCGCCCTGTCCGACCCAAATTCGTACATCTGGAAATCAGCGTGATTTGCCCGCTGTGCTGGCCCGATGTCGGTGGCCAGAGTTAGTGTTGATGCATGGGGCAGCCGCAGCAGCAGCCGGGGGGCGTCACAATGACACCCCCTGATGTGGCATGGGCGCGTACAGGCGCAACCACCGGCCCACCCCCGCAGGCGCTCCTGACGCCGCCACAGTCCCTACAGGCACCCGCACCGCCGCCACCACCACCGCCCGCCGACAACCAGCGCCGCGGTCTGGATTGGAAACTGATCGCACCGATCAGCCTGGCGCTCGTGCTGGCGACAGCAGCGGTGGTCATGAGCGTGGTCAAGCTCGCCGAGCCGGCACCCGTGGCCACGACAACGACCGTGACCGCCGCACCCGTCGGGCCGACATTTACACCGGATCAGGTGGCGGCGGCCAAGAAGCAGGCATGCGATGCCGTGGACACTGCGGACGGGCCGATCACATCGTCGCAGCGAGATTTTTATGCTGCCCGCCTTGATCGGAATTCGCCGCAGTATCAGCAGATGCTGTCGAATTGGCAGACGGTAAGTGCCGTGGAGGCCGAGTACACCAGGGGACATCTGACCCCGGCGACCCCTCCTGCGGTCGCGGACGCTATCAATGCTGACCTCGGCGCGCTCGCCGCGCTTGTCGACGGCAACACCCGTGGCGTCTCCGACGATCAAGCCAACATTTTGATCGACAAGTACAAGGCCACCGGCGCCCAGGTAACCAAGGTCTGCGAGGAGTAATCACGATGCCGTCCACAGACCTTCTTGAAGTCGACCACATCGGTACGGCCACAGCCAACACCCGCACGTCGTCGGCGGTGGCTGAAATGGCTACGGGTGCAACCGCTTCCGCGACAGCGACCGCCGCCGGTGCCGCACACGCGGTACAGACGGCGGCTTCGGTGTGGGCTCCCGTTGGCGGGTCGAGCGCGATGGCCGACGGGCAGGTGCCGACGATCGAAACCGTGCTCGCGTCCGCGGGCGCGAAGCTCAGCGGCGCCAACCACCAAGCGCTGACCAGCGTGATCAACACCAACGAACAGAACCGCCAAGCTCTTACGTCGCACCCGGAGGTGATCGACCTATGACCACCTATGCGCCGCCCCCGGTTCTCGCTCCCGACCAGACCCCGGCGTACTGGCAGACCACCCCGCCGGGTGGCGGCCTGCCGCCGCGTCCGCTGCGAACTGGCGGTCGGCGTCGTGGTGTTGTCGCTGCCTGGGTAGCGGTCGCCGCTGCGGCGGCCGCGGTGGCGGTGAGCGCTGTGAACCTGTCTACGCCTCAGGCCGCGCCCGTGCACACCACCGTCGTGCCCGCCGGTCCGGCCACCTACACCACCGACCAGGTCGCTGCCGCTAAGCAACAGACCTGCGCCGCGTGGAAGACCGCGTCCGCACAGATGGCCGGGGCGAGTAACGCCGCAGCTGATGCGCCGCCGAACTGGAGCAACCCTGACACTAAAAACGCTCTCGCAGCGGAAGCGCGGACAACTCTTGCGGAGAGTGCGTACCTGCGGTCCCAAATTGGTGACGCCACCCCATTGGAGCTGACAGGTCCGATCCACGACTACCTCGTGGCCAGCTTCGACATGGAGCACTGGACTATGCGACGCAACGGGCCGAACCGACACGAAGCAATCGGCCGCAGCAACATCGCCGCCAACAAGGTGGACGCAGCGTGCACCTAGCCGGCGCGTAGAGGGGATTTCAAAGCAATCGGGGAGGGGCGACCATGTCGGCTGTGACACCGGCGGGTGGTGGGTGGCGTTCTCACATCATCACGCCCGATATCGTTCCGCCCGATCCTGCGCCCATGGAAGCGAAGGCGAAGATCTACAAGGCGCGCGGCGAAGAGCTCCAGCAGGCCTCTCGGGAATTGATGAGCGCCAACATGCAGCGCCAGTACAGCGCTAAGTCCGTCGGCTTCGAGGCAGCCTTCCAAGCCAACCTGGAATACGCCAGCATGGTTGCACGTGCCGGCGGGTGGTACAGCGCCCTGTCCGAGACGTATACCTCGGTTGCCGGGGTGTACCGCGATGTGAGTGCGGGACATGACAATGTCATGAACTCCGCTGACCGCGAGATGGAGTCGACACCCCCTGTTGGGCATCCCGCGATTGCCGCGACGCACCACGCCTGGGCGCGAGGGCTGGCCACGTCCGGTGTCGCCTCGGCGATGGCCAAGATGACGAGGTTCCATAGCGAGTACGGCCCGACGGTCGTGGAGTTCAGCTCGAAGATAGCGACAGCGCCACAAGCCCCCGTGATGCCGCCGGCAAGCCCCCAGAAAGGCGACGGCATCGCGGTGCCGGCTTCAACGCGAAAAGTCGATGATCTAGACCAGGGAGACGGTCCCGACAAGAGCACCGACCCGACGAACACAGCCAAAGATGCTGCGGCTCAGTCAGGGGCGAAGTCAGGTGCTCACACGGGCCTAGAAGGAGGAGCGGAGCGATCCGCCGCCGATAATGCGGCGGCCGCCGCTGCTCCACAGACGCCGATAACTCCGATGCCCGGTACTCGAGAGCCGGTCGCCCCGTCCACGAGCGGAGGCCTTTTCCGGGAGGCTGGGCTCGGGGGTATTCCGGGCGGTGGTGGGATGCCTGGTGGTGGTTTGGGTTCTGGTGGCGGTGGTCTTGGTGGGTTGGGTTCGTCGAATCCGTTGTCTTCGTTGACTTCTGGTCTTGGGCAGCCGGGTAGCGCTCCGGCTGGGTTGAGTAGTTTGGCCAATAGTGCCGGTGTGCAGAATGCGGCCGCGCAGATCGGTCAGTCTCCGGCCGCTGCGATCGCGAAGTCGGTTGCCTCGGGCGCTGGTGGTGGTGGGGCGCCTGTGGCTCCGGTGTCGCCTGCGACGACGACGGGGGTGAGTTCGGCTGCGTCGACGATGGGCGCGGCGGAGGCAGTGCCCGCCGCGGGCGCATCGAGCGTTGCGCCGTCGTCGGGCCTTGGTGCGGCGGGCGCGCATGTTCCGCCTGCGGCCGCGGCGGCGAGTCCTTCGGGTGCTGGTGTGGCGTCGGCTGCGGGTGCGGCTGCGCCAGCGATGATGGTTCCGCCACCTGGTATGGGTGCCCCTGCCGCGGCGGCGGGTTCTGGTGGGGCGCCGGTGGTTCCGGCCTCCACGAGTGGCGCCGCTGGCGCCGCTGGTGGCCCGGGCCCGGGTTCTGGTGTGGTGCCGGGTTCTGGTTCTACGACGATGGTGCCTACTCCGGTGGCGACTCCGTCGGTCGGCGCTGGGGGGCGTAGTGAGTCTTCGGAGCTGCGGATGGCGCGGACGTTGGCTGCGCAGCTGCGGCGGGATTCGGATGCGGTGAATTATCCGATCATTGAGTGGGCGGTCGGTGTTTTCCGTTCCGATAGTTCGGTCGCGCCGGAGACGGTGGTGATGTCGAATGAGGGCTTCGGGTACATTCCGCGTGGGGTGTATCTGCCTCGTGGTGTTCGGTTGTTGTCGTCTGATCCTTTGGTTCACAGCGGTTTTGAGAATCGGTGGACTGGTTGGTCCGATCCGGCGCGGGTCTTGGCTGAGTATGCGGCGTTGCGTCAGGAGCGTGGGGGCGGGAGTTTGGTTGCCGCTGCCGCGACGAATCGGGTGGAGCCGTTCCGGACCGCAGGTGTGGAATATGTTCTGTGCCCGCGTGATAACACTCCGGTGGTGTTGACGCCTCCGGCGCTCGATGCGGTGCATGTGGACCGGTTCGAGATTGCTTTTCCTGATGTGTCGGCGCGCGTGGATCGGCTGTTGGCCGACCGGGGGCGTGATCTGATTGAAGAGTTGGTTAAGCCGTTGTCGTTGGAGATGATGACTCGGGTTTCTGGTGCGACGATGCCGTATCCGCCGGAGCTGCGGGCGATGTGGGAGCAGATCACCGGTAACGGGGCGGTGAGTCCAGGGGATTGGCAGGCGTTCAATGATGCCACCAATAGGCAGTACTTCAGCGCGGCTGCGTATCGTCCGGGGTTCAAAGATGTTGCGCCTGAGGATGATCCAACGTCGCGGGAAGTTTACGAGCATCACTGGTTGATTGCTCGGTCGATGGAGTTGCTGCGCAGTTTCCAGTACCGGCCGGTGTCGGTGGCCGACATGCTGTATCCGATCGCTGTGGCCTTCGATGGCGATTTCACGCAGCGGGTTGGTCCGGCGCTCCGGCAGATCGAAATGGCAGCGTAGTCACGGGTAGCTGAATCTTGTTGTGCCGCACGACCGGATGGTCGCGTGTTGAGAGAATTGAGTGGGGTCCATGGGGGTTCTTGAAGACAACGTGCCGCAACTGTTTGGCAACGTTGATCAGGACTGGGTGCCGGATGCTGTGGTGCGCTTCGTAGATGGCGGTGTCGCTCAGTTTTCGAGGGTGCGGTTTCTTTCTGACGACCGGTTGTTAGCCGAGTTGGTTTGCCCGGTGTATGCGCCGACAAGCGGTGGGTCGGAGTCTCGTAAGGAAGTCGGCTCAGTGGTTGAGCGAGCCTATTACGCGGCGGGGGTGTGGGAGTCCGTTGCTCCGGTTCCGGTGGGTGTGCTTGTTGTCAAGGTGGACCAGGGCAAACCGGAGGTGGTGGCGGGTGGCGTTGGCCTGGATCGGCGTGCGGCGAATAAGGTTGCCCGCGAGTGGATTGCGGCTCGGGCCGAGCAGGAGAAGAAGCGGTCGGGCGGACGGTGTCAATCGCTGGTCTCGCCGGACGTGCGGCCAGATGGTGACGTTATCGGTACGGGATACCGGGAGTGGCGCGTTGGACCTGATGCGTACAACGGTCGTGAAGTGGTCAGTTCGTTTGAATTCACATTGCTGCTTCCCGATGACCATGACAAACCGTTGCGGGAGCGGGCGATGCTTGAAGCTCAGCGGTCCCAGGTGAGGTGGGGATCGGATCTATAGGCGTTGCGGACGACGGTCAGCGGGCAACGCCGATACCCAGTTTTTTCGCCGACGCTGCCAGTGCGTCGTCGAAGGTGGCGACCTTGGCGACGTCAGGGCCCAGTTCGACGGCCGTATACAGCACGCAGCAGTCTGGCATCTTGCGGCCGGTGCTTGTCCTCAGGAGCGCTAGCGATGGCCAGCTGTCGGCGCTGATCTCGTGCGCGGTGATCTGCAGGTCGGCGATTCCTTTGCGGGCGGTGTCGGCAAGTCCTGATCTGGTTGGGCCGACGAGGAATTCTGCGAGAGTGATTGTGTTAGCCCAGAATTCGTGTTCCGCGTTGTCGAGCAGTAGCTTGCCGGCTCGGGCGTGGTGTGCGTCGCTGGGCTCGAAGTGAGCGATCAGGACGCTGGCGTCGAGGACGATCATGCTGGCCAGTCTTCGCGCAGTTCGTGGAGGTAGTCGGGGCCGAAGCTGCCGGCTAGCGAGCCGGCGGTGGCCTGGATGGCGTGCCGCCGGTGGGCTGCGCGGTCTTCGACGCTCTGTTGTCCGGCGAGGATCAGTAGGCGCAGGAGTGCGGCAGGTTTGTCGGACATTTCGGGCCAGACGCGGCGCGCGGTGTCGAGGGCTCGGGCAATGTCCTCGGTCTCGGTGATGGGGTGGCGTGGCCGCGCGGTGGGCATACCGCCAAGTGTAGCACTGCGCACTCTCGGGTGTGGCACCTGTGTTTGGTGATCGAGCGTGGTGCCTGTGGTTGGCATAGGATTACCGCGCGTTGTGTGATGGGCGTGTCGGGAAATTGCTTCTGGTGCAGTCTTTCTGGCGTCTGCGAACTTAGCGTGAATTCGTTTCGTTCGGATTTGGACGCGATGCTGGCTTCTGCGTTGTGGTCGCGGGTACGGTGCGGTTGTGCCACTAAAATTAGCGTCGAAGACCCAAGTGAGTGGGCATTTTTTCGTGCGGCGGCGGCTGGCTTTCGCGCTGGCGCGGCGTTCGGTGCGGATGGATTTCAACCCTGCGCAGATGCAGCGCACCTTGTTGGTGGTCTCGGCGATTATCGGTGCCACGGCCGTTGTCGGGGCGTTGGCTTTGGGGTGGCTGCGGCCGACCGGGACGGTTGGTGAGTCGAAGATCGTCGCGGACCGCAAGTTGGGCACCCTGTATGTCAAGGTCGGCGACCGCCTGCATCCTGCGCTGAATTTGGTGTCGGCACAGTTGATCGCGGGCCAGCCTGACGCGCCGGTGTTCGTATCGTCGGACGATATTGCCAAGCAGCCGATGGGTCCGGCGGTGGGGATCATCGGTGCCCCGGTGGAGCGGCCCGCTGTGCAGTCCCCTGATGTGGTGCGGTGGGCGGTGTGTGACACGGCATCGGGCACGATTGGTGGCGAACCGGTGATTACCGGTATCGACGGGGCGTTGACGTTCGGGTCGGTGGCCGCTCCGGTCGGCGTGGGTGACGGGGTGCTGTTGTCGTATGACCATCAGGCCTATCTCGTTAATGGCGGGATGCGTATGCCGGTGGATTTGGGCAACGGTGTGATCACCTCGGCGTTGGGGATCGCGTCGACGGCTCAGCCGGTGCCGATGTCGCGGGCGCTGTTTGATGCGTTGCCCGCCGGGGGGCCGGTGGTGGTGCCGGTGGTGCCGAATGCT
The DNA here is from genome assembly GCF_010730955.1 of Mycolicibacterium aubagnense. Taxonomy (NCBI): domain Bacteria; kingdom Bacillati; phylum Actinomycetota; class Actinomycetes; order Mycobacteriales; family Mycobacteriaceae; genus Mycobacterium; species Mycolicibacterium aubagnense. The sequence continues at coordinate 170,410 of NZ_AP022578.1, forward strand.
GGTGCGCCAGGGCGGCCGGAGCTCGGGCCGGGTGTTGTGGTGGGGGCGGTGGTGGCTAGCCACGATGTGTCCTCCAACACTGACAAGTTTTATGTGGCGATCGGTGATGGGGTGCAGGAGATTTCGCCGGTGGTTGCTTCGATGCTGCGGCAGACGAACTCGTTCGGGTTCGCGGTGCCGCCGAAGGTGTCGCCCGATCGGCTGGCGCATATTCCGGTGCGGCACTTGCTCGATGTTGATTACTACCCGAAGTCGCCGCTGCGGATCGTTGATTCGGCAAGCCAGCCGGTGACGTGCATGGCGTACCGGTGGGGGATCAGTGAGCGTCAGGCGCAGTTGTCGGTGGTTTCTGGTCGTGCGTTGCCGATTACGAGTGAGCAGCAGTCACGGTTGATTCCGCTGGTCGGTGGCGGGACGAACGGCGTTCAGGCCAATCAGGTGTTGTTGAGCGAGGATGCGTCGACGTTCGTCAATACCACTGGTGACGCGATCGACAGTCCGGCCCGCGAGACGTTGTGGCTGATCAGCTCGGCCGGTGCACGGTATGGCGTTCCGTTTGATAAAGAGAATTTGAAGGCGTTGGGGCTGAATGAAGGGCAGGTCCGGCCGGCGCCGTGGGCGATGTTGCAGGTATGGCCTTCGGGACCGGAGTTGTCTCAGGCGGCGGCGGCCACGGTTCATGATTCAGCTGATGGGGCGGCGGCGCCGGTGGCCACTGCGGGCCCGACGGCGTCGCGGTAGATCGAGGGGGCACGGGTAATGTCGACGAAGCGTTTTGAGCCGCGTCCTCGAGGACCGCGGGAGGAGTTGCCCCGCCCTCCAGGCGGTAAGCAGCCGGTGCCGCACCCGGTGAGAGCGCCGCGGGCCAGGCCCCTTGCGATGCGTCAGTTGGTCGTTCCGGCGATCATCGGGTTCGTCTTTTTGGGCATGATCACCGTGATCGTGACGCAGCCGGGTCTACGCAGCGGTGCGGGCATGTTTAGTTTCTTTCTCCCGATCATGATGCTGGGGGCGTTCGCGAGCACGTTCAATCGAGGCGGCGGGGGCGGCGAGAATCAGCCGAAGTCGCCGTCGGACCTGGCCGAGGATCGGCGCCAATATTTCGCCGATCAGGATGAGGCACGCGATGAGCTGCAGGAGGCGGCCAGGCTGCAGTTTGAGCACATGCGTTTCCTCAACCCTGCGCCAAATCAGTTGCGGGGGTTGATCGGTTCTCCCCGGATGTGGGAGCGTTCGGGTGTTGGTGATGCCAGCCGCGATCCCATGGTGGGCAATTTCGGGGTGGTGCGGATGGGGACCGGCCGGGTTGAGCTGATCAAGAAGCTGTCGGACACGCACATCAGTGGGGAGCGAGCTGACTACGATCCGGTGACCCTGGAAGCGCACGCACAGTTCCAGCTGGAGCAGACGCATCTCTCGGGTGCGCCGAAGGCGCTTTCGCTGACTAAGCATCCGTTGATCACGTTGGCCGGCGACGGCGATGACGAGGTTCTGTATGGGGTGGTGCGGGCGATGATCTGCCAGAGCGCGGTGTTGCATCCGCCGACGTTCCTGAAAATCGCTGTGGTGACCGAGGATCCGCAGCGGTGGGATGCGGTGAAGTTTCTGCCGCATTGCCAGCATCCGGATCGGATGGATCAGGGTGGGTCGATGCGGCTGATCTGGGGGTCGGCGCAGGAGATGGCGGAAGCGGTCGGTGTCGAGTTCGGCAACAAGCGTAAGAATTTCGGGACCAGCGGTGAACCGACATTGCCGCACTGGCTGGTTTTCAACGACCTCCCGAAGGAAGACAGCGAGTGGGATACGTTGACCCGCAAGGGTTCTGGCGGTGTCTCCGGTGTGACGTTCGTACGGGTCGTCGGCAAGCAGAAGGAAGATGAAAATGTCACTCGGTGATGGCTACGTGATCGACGTCTCCCGTGATGCCTTGTTGGCCCGGGACCAGAAGGCCCAGGGTGAATTCTGGGTCACGCCTGACTTGTTGAGTGATGCCGAGACTCGGGCGATCGTGCGTCGTTTGGCCCGGTATCACGCCGATGCGGATCGGGTGACTGCCAGCGCAGCGCCGCGGCTGTCGTCGGTGGACTTGGGCGATCTGACGGGCATCAAGGATTTTGCTCGCCTCGACTTGGACAAGTTGTGGGCGCGTACGTCGTTGGGGCCGCCGCAAGCCAATAGCGAAGGCGATTACTTGTGGGGCGAGGATTGGTTGCGTATCCCCGTCGGGCGGGACAGTAACGGCAACACGTTCTATATCGACCTGAAAGAAACCCACGAGTTCAGCGGGGGCGGCTTTCACGTCGTGGTGGTCGGGACGACGGGCTCGGGTAAGTCCGAGTTCCTCAAAACCCTTGTGCTGGGTGGCTGCTTGACCCATTCGCCGCAGTCGCTGGTGGTGGCGGTCTTCGACTTCAAAGGTTCCAGTCTGGTCCATTCACTGTATGGCTTGCCTCATCTGGTGGCCGGCCAGAACAACTTGCGCTCGGACAGCATGTGGATGGACCGCATGGCCGATGTTCTGTTCGGCGAGTTCGAGATTCGCAAGCAGGCACTGGACCGCGCCGGGGTCGGCGACATCGCTGAGTACGAATATCTGCGTATCCACAAGAAGGAGAAGCTGCGGCCGCTGCCGCACATGATGCTGGTGGTCGACGAGTTCACTCAGATGTTCGGCGAGTGCGAGGCGGCCAAAGAGGTCATCGACGAAGGCCTGCGCCAGGGCCGGTCGCTGGGTATTCGTGTGGTGTTGGGTTCTCAGCAGCTCGGGCACGTGATGTCCAGCGGGCTGCTGACCAACGTCCCGCACCGGGTGGCTCTGCGCACCGGCGGTGAGGGTGTCTCGCGTGCGGTCATCGAGAGTGACGAGGCGGACCGGCTGCCGAAGAAGCCGGCCGGCGCCGGGTATCACCGCATCTATGGCGACAAGCATCTGAGTCGGGTGCAATTCGCCTATACCAGCGGCGTGTACGTCAAGTCTTCTGATGTGGTGCGTTCCGAGGAGGTCCGCACCGCAGCAGGATATGTTGTGCCGCAGGACTTCACGGTCACACCGATGGGTGAGCTTTCGATTCCGCAGCCGGTCGAGGCCGTTGCTGCGCCGGTGGCCGCACCGCAGACGGTGATCGGTCCGGACGGGCGCGAGATGAAGAAGATTCAGGTGGCCAATCAGGCGCTGCGCTCGGCGTACACGCTGCCCCTGCCGCCGCCGATGTGGTTGCCGCCGCTGGCGCCGTTGCAGGCGGATGACTTGGTGCGCCGGACGCGTCGCCGGGGCAAGCCGTGGGATGTCAATTACGGGGAGGCTGACGCCGACGCGACGGAGTTGGCGCTTCCGGTGGGCATGGAGGATCGGCCGTTCGACCATAAGCAGTACGTGTACGCACCGGATTTGACCCAGGGCAATCTTTTTGTTGTCGGGCTGTCGCGGTCCGGCAAATCCACGGCGATCGCCACCATGATCACCGCCGGTGCGCTGAAGTACACGCCGCGGCGGGTCCAGTTCTACATCGTATCGATGGCTGGCACCGATTATGAAGCGGTTCAAGGGCTTCCGCATGTCGGTGGATATGCCCAAGACGGCGATCCGGAGACGGTGCGGCGCATCTTTGCCGAAATGAACGCCTTGGTCGCCCAGCGCGCAGACTCTTTCAAGGCTCATGGTTTGACGTTGGATCGGTTCCGGCGCCGCAAATTCGGCAGCGAACCGGGCAGCTATCCCGAGGACGGTTACGGCGATGTGTTCCTGGTGATCGATGGCTGGGAGCTGTTCGGCAGCGCCGAGCGGTTCGAGAAGCTCATTGACAAGGACGTCGTGCCATTGATGACGGTCGGGCCGGCCTATGGCGTGCACATGGTCATCGCGGCCGGGTCCTATATTCGGTCGGGAATCCGGTCGACGATGTGGCCGCGACTGACGAATTTCTTGGAATTCAAACTCGATTCGACTGATACGAGCCGAACCACGGACAACAACAAGATGGCCGCGAAGGTTCCGTTCGGGTCCCGCCAGGAGTTTCTGGACGACGCCGAACGCGACACCGACGATGATGACGATTCGTCCTCCGAGGACGATGTCGCGCCGGAACCACGGATGGTCACGGTGCGCATTGCCGGGCGCGGTATTTCGATGAACGGCTATCACTTTCAGGCGGGTGAGCCGAAAGTGGCTGTCGGGCCGCACGTCGTGGACCTAAGTGAGGCGCTGCCACATATTAAAGCGGTCGCCGCGAGCTACCCGCCGGCGCCGCGGGTGCATTTGTTGCCGACCAGGATCACGCTGGACGAGGTGATCGCTCAGACCACGCGTCCGCCGAGTCCTCCGCTGGTGCCGCTCGGTATCTCCGAACTCGATATGAAACCGGTGTACGCGGACTTTAAGCGGAACCCGCACCTGTTGATCACCGGCAGGCCCAACTGCGGTTTGAGTTCGGCGGTGACATCGGTGGCACAGTCCATCATGGACGTCTACTCGCCGCAGCAGGCCAAGTTCTACGTGGTGGACCCGTTGCGATCGCAGCTGGAGGTCGTCGAAGGAGAACACCTGGGTGAATACGTCCACCAGGAGGACGAAGCCCGGCAGGTGTTCTATGACCTCGCCGAAATGCTGACAGCTCGCATTCCCACCGAGAAGCTGACTCAGGCGCAGCTGCGCGAAGCGCACCGCTCGTGGAGCGGTCCGGAGATCTTCGTGCTGGTCGACCGAATCGAGGAGGTCCAGCAGTGGGACCGTGGCGGCTTCCCAATGGCCGGCGAGATTCCGAAGGTCAACCCGTTGTCGTTCCTGGCGCCCTTGGTGACCCGGGCCGATGAGGTCGGGCTGCACTTCGTCATCGGACGTCGGCTGGACACCAGCTTTTCCAACCGGGTCTGGCAGGACCCGATTGTCAGCAAGCTGATGACCGCCAAGTCGGCCATCATCATGGACGGCGACCCGGCAGACGGTCCGGTGATCGAGGACGTGCGAGCTCAAAAGAGCGTGCCCGGCCGCGGCCTGTATCTGACCGAGGCCGGCACGGCAGCGCTGCAATTCGGGCTGCCGCGCCCGGTGGGCGGGCCGCGATGAGCGCCCGTGAGCCGGACGCGTGCTTGCGCCTGGCCAAGGCGGTCGATGATGCCCGTGGGGAGCTGGGGCTGTCCAAGCACGATCTGGCGCGGTTGTCGAAGACGAGTCGGCCGACGGTGTCACTGCTGATCAACCACGCGGTGATCCCGGCGCGTGAGTCCGGGTTGGATCGGATCGGCGCGGCGTTGGGCTGGGAGCCCGGCACGTGTGCGGCCATCCTCGATGGCCGGGTCGACATGACCCAGGTGATGGTGCCACCCAGCAAGGCTCAGCTGCTGGTGGCTGAACAACTGGACGAATTGGCGGCGTCGGCGGCGTCGGCGGCCGAGGATGCCGAACGCTCGGCGGGGCGGTTACGCCAGATCGAAGCGCAGGTCAGGGCTGCGGCGCGGCTGGTGTTGCGCTCACCGTAACGCGGAGGTGTCCACAGTGGCTGTTGACTTGTGGTGAATCGGGTTGCGTCGGTGGACGCACTCAGGGGCCGTCACTAAAGTCAAAAGGGTTAAAGCGTACTTGACGCTCATGCATCACGGGGGAGGGACCTCATGACGATGTTTTTGGAGACTCCGATTATCGCCGCGCAGGCGGCCACGGAGATGACGGGGGCGGCGACAACCGCCGGTACCTTGACCGGCGCGGCGCCGGCGATGCTGACCGCACCGCCGATGGGCGCCGAGGAAGTCAGCGCGATGCTGGCTTCAGCTGCGGCGGCGCACGGCGGGCAGTTCCTGGCCGCGGCCGGCACCGGCACCGTGCAGCGCGCCTTGTTCGGCACGTCGGTGGCAGTGGCGTCGGCGACCTACGAAGCGATCGGCGACCTGGCCAAGGTCGCTCTGTCGTTGTAGACGGCCCAGCATGTACTGGGGGATCGACCCGGCCACGAACGCCTTCCGGCTGATGGCGGGTGCCGGACCGGCAGCTCACGCGGCGCAGCTGGCGGCGTACGAAACCGCCGCCATCACACACACCGAGCAGGGCGCCCAGAGTGCAGCGACCGCCGGAGCGACAGCACCGTCATTCCAGGGTCTCGGCGGCATCGCCAGCGTCGCGCAAGCCGTGGAGAACGCGGCGTGGATGCAGGCCGCCGCCGCCCACGCCCAGACCGGGGCCGGCTTGATCGCGATGGGACAGGCGCACTACATCAACGCGGTGACCAACACCATCCCGGCACCGGTCGTGGTAGCCAACCGGGTACGTGAAGCAACCCTGGAAGCCACCAATTTCATGGGCTTCAACACCCCCGCCATCGCCCAAACGAACGCCGAATACACGTTTTTCTGGGGTAAGAACGCCACCGCGATGATGGGGTACCTGGCCGGGGTGAGCAGCCTGATGGGGCCGCTATCGGTTCCGCTGGTCCCGCTGGGCGAGGGGGCCAATCCTGCCGCCATCGGCGGGGCGGTTGCCAGCGCGGCCAGGGAAGCCGCCGAAGTCGGCATGCAGGCCATGAGCGCCGGACTCTCACAAGCCGCCGCGGGCGTCAGCGAAGCGGCATCGACCGGGGCGGGACTGGCCGGCGAAGGCGCCCAAATCGCTCAAGCAGCGGCGCAAGCACCCGCCTCGTCGGGTACACCCAGTCAGGCGGGCACCGCACCGACACCGGCGCAGGGCGGGCCCGCGAGCGCGCCGGGTACCACCGGGCAGCCCGGCAGCAGCGATGCCATGCAGTCGGTGCAGTCGCTGCTCCCGCAGCTGGCACAGGCCCCGCAGATGCTGTCGAGCGCCGGCGGGTCGCCGCTGTCCTCGGCCGGGGAACTTCCGCAGATGCTCGGCGGCCAGATGGGCGGCTTGATGGGCCCGCTGTCGTCGCTGACCAGCGGCATGAACGGCGGGCCTGGCGGAGCCGGAGGTTTCGGCGCAGCGCCGCCGCTAAGTGCCGCCAGCGCCCCCTGGCAGGGACTCGGTGCCGCCAACGGCGGGTTTGCCGGTGGCGGGTCGGCGGTTTCGGCCGCTCTGACCAAACCGTCGGCTGGCTCGGTGGGCCTGGGTGGCCCGGTGGGTTTGCCTGCCGGATGGTGGAGCAGCGACCCGGCCTCTGAACAGTCGTCCAAGGCCGCTGGGGCCACGCGCGGGGCCGCCGGACCTGGCGGTGTTCCCGGGATGATGGGGCCGATGGGGGCTGCTGGTGCGAACCGGCGCGATCAGCGCGGCGCTGTCGCGATGGGTGAGGAAGACAAGGCGATTGAGACTGGCGGCAATTCCTACGCCATGCCGGTCTACACCGCAGATGGGGACGTCGTTTACACCGGGGGCGGGGGATAGGGCCCTGGCGGGAGACCAGGGACAGACCGAAACGCAGCTGTATCACCAACCTTTTGAATTAACAAGGAGATTCGTGACATGCCATCATCTAACGGCGCACTGAATACCGATACTGGGGCGATGCTCGAAGGGGCGCGCCAGCTCGCCAACATCCACATGGACCTCATGGCCTCGCTGCAGCGGTACCAGACCATGAACCAGAACCTGACGTCCAGCGGTTTCCAGGGCGATGCCGCGATCCAGTCGATGACTACCACCGAGGACATCCGCCGCACGGGCACCCAGGTGACCCAGCGGTTCGAGACGGTGATCAATACGATCAAAACCTCTGCGGCGCACTACGACTCGACCAACCAGCAGAACCGCAACGTCATCGGACAGGTTACCGGCGCTTAGCCGGCCGCCACATCATCCTGCGCTCGAACAGGTTTCGAGCCAACGACTTTTCAGAAGGAGAAGAACTCATGGATTCACAGCGTTATGACCACGTGATGATGGGCGACCATGTCGGCCAACAGCAGAATCTGGTCAATCACATGGCCGAGCTGCAGAAGAAGGCCGTCGGTGTGCTCAATCACCTGCAGACGATCTGGACCGCGCACGGTTCAAACGCCTACGCCCAGTGCAGCATGGAGATCAACCAGGCGTTCCAGACGGTGTTCGACACGATCAACCGGCATGCCGCGGCGATCGGTACGTCATCGCACAACGCGGGGGCCGGCGACCAGAGCGTGGCAGGGATGTTCAAAGCCCTGTGAGCACAACAGCTTCGGCGACGGCGGGGCTGTCAACCACTTCCGAAGGGATTTGGTTGACAGCCGCGCTGCTCGGCGTTCGTCAGCTTCCCGAGGCCCTCAAAGTCCGGCCGGTGGGAAGTATCGCCGAAACGGTGGCTGATCACCCCGGACTCGAGGTGCTCGAAGCGCAGGGCGTGTGTCGCGGACGGGTCGTGGACAGCGATGTCGCAGAGTGGATCGGCGTATTAGGCCGTCCCGACATCGAGGTTGACGTCGTGGTGTCGCGGCCGCAGACCGAGCCGACCGGCGAACTCGGTCCTCCGCCACTGTTCAACGCACCCGAGGACCCGTATGAAGCGGCCGCGGCGCTGGCCGAGTGGCATCGGCAGCGTGCACGGCGCGCGGCGGTCATCTGCCGGCGCGATGATCAGTGGGTGTCGGCGGTGCGGTTGTGGCGGGCCGGTGAGGACTCCATCGACGACATTGTGGTGACACCACTGGGCACGGCCCCGATCGGCACGTCCGTCACCCAGGTGCTCGGTCCTGGTGAGCCCGCCCAATTTCATGGGATCAACATCGAAACTGATGTGCTGCGGCCCATCCTGACCGACTGGCAACAGCATCCGCACCATGACGTTGTCCGGGAGTTGGTGCATGCGGGGGTTTCGGTTCCGCAAGCGCGGATCATTCGCAGCGCCGCGGATGCCAGTGCCACGCAGGCGACGCTCGCGGCGGCACAGTTCACGATCGACGGGCCACAATGGGCGTCGCTGGCGTTGTCGATTTCGAACACGCTCAGCGGTCGTGTACTGGTCAGCAATTCGATTGCGCCCGATGGCCAGCAGTGGACGACGTTGCTGCCCGGGACGGGTCAGGCGATCGAGACTGCGGTCGTGGAGTTGCTTGAATCGTTGCCCGCAGGCGGTGACTGGACCGGCCATCAACGCGTCTAAAAATAGTTACGGGCCAATGTGGTCCGCGTTGTGGACGTAAGAAAATGCTGGTTGTTACTCTCGCGCCATGACGAAAGAATTTGGCACTAGCCGCAATTCGTCAGCGGCTACCGGTCGGGGGAGAACGCTATGAGCACACCGAATGATCGCGACTTTTTTTCCACTTTGGGCCAGCCCGGCGGGGGCGTGAACCAGCCCGTTGACGGCGATGCTGTTGACGCGGGGGAGCCAAAGCATCAGGCCACCAACGGTATTCACCATGACGCACCCGCACCCGATACGGATACCGGTCACGTCAACGGACTCCAGCAGGCGCGTCCGCCGCACTTCGGCGCGATGTCGTCGAGCGGGCCGGCCGGACTGAACCCGCCCACCGGGCCGCAGCCACAGCTGCCCCAGCCGCCTCAGCGGCCCTACGATACCGGCGGATTCCCCTCATACGACCCGCGTCAAGGCCCACCGCAGCGGCCTGCAGGAGAATCCACGGGAAGCTTCCCGGCCGCACGGCCAACAGGCCTGAACCCTGCCGCCGCGAGCCCGGTTCCGCCGCGCCCCACCTTCGACCCCGAAGGCACCCAGATCATGGACCGGGCCACGCACGCCAAGATGATCCAGGACGTGCAGGCCTTTCAGGCAGGCGCCGCAGCCGCCGGGCGTGAGGTGATCACCCCCGCATCGTTCAACGAAAGTGCTGCGCCGCAACGTAGTTGGCAGAACGCAGCACCGGGCCAGTGGCCGGGCAATCCGCCCCCGATGCACCCGGTGCAGCAGCAGCCCGCGCGCCGATCCCAAACCGACGAGCCGGTGGGGCACGAGGGCCTGGCCGAACGTTTGCGCGCCGGTGACCTGGTGACCCCGGCGAAGGCTCCGGCGACCCGGGGATGGCGGTATTGGCTGTACCGGACGTCGTTCAAGACCATCAATGTCGGTGCCTCGCCGGACGAGCTCTACGAGCGTGAACTGATCGCGCAGGTCGGAGCGAACCTTCGTGGCACCTATACCGTCGCTGTTCTCGGTGGCAAAGGCGGCTCCGGAAAGACCAGCATCACAACGACATTGGCGTCAATGATCCGCAGCCACCGCAGCGACCCCGTGGTGGCGATCGACGCGGACCCGGCCGAGGGCGCCAATCTGGCCGATCGCATCGACCCGAGGGCAGCTTCGGTGCGCGCCATCCTGGGCGACCGAAACCTCAACCGTTACACCGACATGCGCTCGCTGACCGGACAGAACAGCGCCGGGCTCGATGTGGTTGCCTCCCCACAGCACAACGGCGCATCCACCACGGCCATCACCCCTGAGGAATTCAGCGACGCCCACGCCCGGCTGTCAACCTTCTACAACATTCTGCTGGTGGACTCCGGCCAGCAGTTGGGGCACGCCGTGATGCCGGCAGTGTTGAAGTCAGCCAACGCGATCGTGGTGGTCGCCTCTGCCGATACCGGCGGTTCAGCCGGGGCGGACACCAACCTCAAGTGGCTTGTAGCCAAGGAGTACCACGAGCTGCTGTCGCGCATGGTGGTGGTCATCAACCATCACCGGCCGGCGGCCAGCCGCAGAGATCGCAAGGCCACCGCACAACTGGTGCAGGCCACCGGCGATCATTTCCGTCGCCGAATCGGCGAGAAGCGCGTCTTCGTCCTGCCGTTCGATGAGCACCTGGCCACCAGCGCGGTGGTGAATCTCGACGATCTCAACAAGACCACGCGGCGACGGCTGCTGGAAATCGGTGCTGCACTGTCCCAAGGCTTTTCGACCACATCGGACACGAAATGACGTCCACAGCTGAACAGCCGGCCACCACCACGGCGGCCAAGGCTCGCCCGAATGCGCCGCGCCTGTGCAGGGTGTCGCTGCTGATCGGCGAAGACACCATGCTCGACAAGGTTCTGCCGGCGGGCGTGCCGCTGGTAACGATCATCGAGGACCTCTGGCCTCGGGTCAATCGCGACCTGCAGCGCCGTGGCGTGGCGCCGCTGACCGATGCAACGACCTACACGTTGTGCTGGGCCGACGGGCACCCGCTGGAGGTGACGACGTCCCTGGACGATGCCGGGGTCCTTGACGGTGATCTGCTGCTGCTGCTTCCGGTGGAGTCCACCGAGCGGTTCGAACCGGTCATTGAGGAAGTCGCGACCGGTCTAGCGCGGGCGGCAGCCGCCCGGTTCCGCCGCGCCAACGCAGACACCGCGCGGCGGGTGGCCAGCGGGCTGCTGGTCGCGCTGGTGGTGTGGGCCGAGATCATCTTGGCGCAGCAGTGGCGCTGGAGCGGGGGCTGGATTCCGGCGGCGGTGTCCTGGTCGATCGCTGCCGCGTTGGCGATCGCCGCCGCGCTGGCCGCACACGCAAAGTTTGAGCAACGTCAGCGGGCATCTGACGTGCTGGCCTGGTCGGCGATCATCGCCGCGACCTGCGCCGCCGTACTGTCGGTGCCAAAGCCCTCGCCATGGTGCGTGCTGGCCGGCGCGGCCACCGCGATCGCCGCGGTGAAAGTGCTGAACATGCTGACCGGCCGGTTCTTGTCCACGCTCTACGCGTTGAGCGTGGTGTTTGGCGTGGGCGCAGTGACGGTGATGCTGGCGCCGCTGGGCTGGCACCTCAAGCCCGAGCAGATCGCCACCACGGTCCTGATGGTGGTGCTGGTCTTGGTGACCTGGGCGGACTCGATGGGCATCAGTGGTTCGGGCATCCCCGGGCCGCGGTTCCCGTCGATCAGCAACAAGGGCATCTTTGAACGGCCTGACGGTGCGCCCGCCGACATCGTGTCACCGGTCGACGCGGGCCAGGGCCAGTCGGGGGCCGACCATGCGAAGTGGGCGTTGAAGGGCAATCGCATCCTCGACGGGCTGCTCACCGGCGCGGCAGTGCTCACGGTGGCGGCGTCGCGGTATGCGGTGGCGCCGGGACGTGACTGGAGCTGGAGACTGCTGGCGTTCACCTTGGGGGTGTGCCTGATCCTGGTTCTGCGCTCGCGCAGCTTCCGCGACCGCTACCACTCCTCGGTGCTGGTGGTGGCTGGGGTGCTGGGCGTGGCGATGGTGATCGGCCGCTACGCCTCGGCGTCGACCCCGCCGCAATTGAGCACCACACTGATCTGCGTGGGCGCGGTCGCCGCCCTGGCGGTCATGGGATTGATTGTGGCGCTGGTCCTTCCGACAACGCGCATCAACGCACCCACCAACCGGTTCATCCAACTCCTGGAGTACGCCCCGCTGGCGGTGTTGGTGCCGTGGTGGCTGTGGGCGATCGGCGTGCTTGAGCTGGTCCGCAACCTGCCGCACGGAGTCTGACCATGGGGTCGATGGCAAGCCGTGGGCGCGCCGCGGCGGCCCTGGGTTCGGTGGCGGCATTGGTGGCGCTGTCGGCCGGAGTGGCCGGGGCGATCGATCCGCCGCTGATACCACCGGGTCCGCCGCCTGCCGACCCGGCGCCGGGTCCCGATAAGCCGATGCGCCAGATCGCACCGTGCACGTTGACCGGCGTCCTGCCGGGAAGTGATCTGCGCGAGTTGCCCCTGCCGCTGGAGCTGATGAATCTTCCTGCGGCGTGGGAAGTCTCAACCGGGGCCGGCGTCGTGGTCGGCGTGGTCGATACCGGGGTCAGCCCGCAGCCACGCCTCCCGCACCTAGTGGGTGCCGGCGACTACGTGATGGGCCAGTACGGCGACGGATTGTCCGATTGCGACGGGCATGGAACTGTCATCGCCAGCCTGATCGGCGCGGCACCCTCGGGTGCGCCCCTACCGATCCAGCCCCCCGGCGCGACCGTGGCGCCCGCACCACCGGGCGCGCCTGCGCCGCAGCCGATCCCGCCGCCGCCACCACCTCCGACGGTCACGGTGACCAAGACGACGGAGGCACCGCCGCCACCACCTCCACCGCCGCCCCCGCCGCCGCCGCCGCCTGGTGATGCTCCGGCGTGGGCTCCGCCCTCGGGCGCGGGCGTGCCGGTGCCGCTGGAGCCGCCGCCCACCGGCGGCCCTGACGGGCTGGTGGGCATCGCACCGGACGCGATGTTGTTGTCGGTCAGGCAAACGGCGCAAACCTTCGGGCTGGTGGACCCCGGCATGGAGGGTGACCCGCAGGACATTCGGCGGGCCGGGGATATCGACTCGCTGGCCAGTGCGGTCGTGCACCTGGCGAATATGGGCGCCAAGGTGATCAACATCAGCGTGGTGTCCTGCGTATCGGTAGACAAGCAGCAGGCCTGGGACCGTCTCGGTGAGGCACTGCGGTACGCAGCGGTCGACAAGGACGTCGTGATCGTCAGCGCTGCCGGTAACGCGCATAGCCAGGGCTGCAAGCAGAATCCGCCGCCGATCCCCGGCGACCGGACCGACCCGTTGGGGAAGAACTCGGTGGCCACGATCGTGGCCCCGGCCTTGTTCTCGGACTACGTGTTGTCGGTCGGGGCGACCGACAACGTCGGCGCACCGGCGGTCGAGGACGCCGCCTCGGTGCACGGCCCGTGGGTGGGGGTTGCGGCCCCCGGCTCCAACATTGTGGGCTTGTCGATGTCCGGACAGGTCATCAACGGCTCGGTGGACAACGACAAGTTGCACCCGATCGGCGGATCGAGTTTCTCGTCGGCGTTCGTGGCCGGCATCGCCGCGCTGGTGCGCGCCAAGTTTCCGAATTTGACTGCGCACCAGGTGATTCACCGGATCGAGGCCACCGCTCATCCGCCGGCCGCCGGCCGGGACACGGCGGTCGGATACGGCGTGGTCGACGCGTATTCAGCCTTGACGTGGGACGTGCCGCCGGGTGAGCTGCTTGCCCCTGGTGTTCAGCGCCAGCCTCTGCAGAAACCGCCGCCCCCGCCGGTGGTGGACCCGGCACCGCGCTTGGTGGCCATTGGTATCACTTCTGTTGCGGTGGTTGCCGTGTTGTCCGTCGCGGCCGCTCTGGCCGCCACTCGCCGAAGGAACGAATTGTGAAGCAACGTCCTGTTGATGTGCGGCTCGACAGTCGTACGGTCATCGCCGCAGAAATCGTCACCGGCGTCCTTGCACTGGGTTTGGCGGCCGTCCATACCCCATGGGTTGTGGCACTACCGGTGGGTGCGCTGGTCGCGCTGCTGACGGTGGTGCTCACCTATGCCGGTGCGCCGCTGTGGAAATGGGTCGCACGAGGCTGGGGATGGGTCCGCCACCGCGACCGCGAACCGGAGCTGCCTGAGCCTTTTGACGTCACTGTCGACGACGCTACCGCCGGGGTAGTGGTCGACGGCAACACGGTGTGCTTGATGATCGCGGTGTGGGGCCGCAAGCACATTCCCACACTCATCGGACCACAAGGCGCCGAGACACCGAATACGTTGCCGCTGACGGTGATTGCTGAAACGATGCGGGTACAGGGACTGCGGGTGGACGTCGATGTGATCGCCGAAGGGCAGCGCACATCGCGTGACAATTACTCGGACCTGTACCAGGTCAATATCGGTGGCAAGGCCGCAGTCGGGCAGCGAACAACGACGCTGCTGGTGCGATTCGACAGCCATGCCGCCGACACGGTCGGAGCGGTCACCTACCGTCGGGACAACGTCGACGCCGCCGCTGCCGCCGCGCAACGCATCACCCGCGCGTTGAACCAAGCGAACTGCCGGGCAAAGCTTTTGACGGCGCGCGAATACACCAAGGCGATGGTCGCTGGCCTGGGAGGCGATACCGGCACCACGACCTACCGGGACAACTGGTCGCATCTGCATCGCGGCGGCCGTGGCTATGTCACGTCCTATTTCTTCAGCGCCGAGGATCTGACCGCCGAAATGATCGACGACGTGTGGTCATATCCGACCGATCACACGGCACTGGTGCTCTCGCTGCGGACCGACGCCACCGGTCCGGTACGGATGTCGGGTCTGGTCCGGCTGACCACCGTGCAGCCGTTGCAGACACCCCCGGCTGCGGTGCTCAACCGGTGCACCGGCCGCCAATGGGATGCGCTGGTCACGGCGTTGCCATCAGCGTCGTCAATGGGTGGACTGCCCCGCATCCCGGTCACCGAAGAGCTGAATGCCGCAGTCAGCGTAGGCGCCTCCGGCGTGATGATCGGCAAGTGGCGTGACCAGCTGCTGCTGATGCCAATGTCAGACCCGGCGTCCACCACGACCGTGGCGCTGCGAACCGATGACGATCGCGCTGTGCGCAAGCTGATCCGCAGGGCGGCAACCAATGGGTATGCGGTCGCGGTGTATGACCCGGTGGGCCGGTGGTCCATGGCGGCAGGCTCGCCGCGCATCTGGTTCTCCCCGGACCCAGCGGCTATGCCTCCCTTCGCGGCGACCATGGTGGTGCACAGCGGGCAGCGTCCGCCGCAGCTGACCGCGAGGACTTCGGTCGCGGTCAATCCGCCCTACGCCTTAGATGACGCTGACGTTCAGGACATCGTGATCGAGCAGCAGCGGGACGTTATCACCCTGCGTACCAGTCGGTTTCGGACACAAATCTCGGACGTCACCTTCCGCAACGAAGAAACCTACCTGCGTTAAGCGGCCGACAGGAGACCATGTGCCATGGTAGGCGGCCACAGCGATCACATCAGGCTCGCAGCGGTCGGGCTTCGCCATGCGGCCGAATCGATCAGGACAGCCCTTACCGGGTGGCCTGCGCATGGTTTCCGCGCAACCGGCCTCGCATTGTGCGCCGAACTATATGCCTGCGCCGGACGGGTCGAATCACACCTCCGTGATATCGCGGCGACCGAGGCTTGCCATGTCTCGCTGATCGAGTCAATCACGGTGGCAGGTGAGCCGCGGCGCGAAAACGGTTCCAGCACAGAGACTCTGGTTGCTTCCCTTGATATCGGCACCTACGTTCTCGCGGTCAATGCTCCACGCAGGCAGCGAGTCGCCCTTCTTGAACAGGCTGTGGGCATAGTCGAAACGATTACAGCCGGACTTGACCCGGATGACGGCCCTGGACTCCCGTACTCGGTCGTTGAAGGGTTCGGGCTGGAGCGGCTGCGCGAACAAATCAACGACTTCGCAAAGGTCGTTGCCGACTCGGCGGAAGGCGACTGACGCGCTGGTTGACCTGTTCGCGCGAGTGGCGATTCGCGGGATTACCTAAATCATCGTTCCGGATCTACCCGACTGGGTGGAACAGCACGGGTCCATAGGTTCCGCTGGCGAATGTGGGTGCGTTGATGGACCCAGTCGAGTTTGGCCGCCATTATGATGCGGTGGGCACTGAAAGTTCTTTGCGCAGTGATGATCTGACTGAGGCTCGCCGAACGTATCGCCGGGCGGTGCGGTTCCATTGGGCCGTGGTGATTGTGGCGACCAGTTTCTCGATAGCTGGCAATGCCGCTGAAAAGTGGGCGCATCCAGCATCGGCGTCTCCGCTATTGGCCGCGCTGGTCGCGGCGACGGCGCCGGTGGTCTTGCTGGCCTCGTCAGAAGGTATGGCCCTGATGATCAAAGCGCGGCGGCGGCCGTCGCGCATGGCGTGGTTCAATCTCGCGCTAACCGGATTTCTCGCCTTGGCCGCGTTCCGCATGTCGTTTGATTCGCTGCGGGACTTGGGGATTCAGTGCGGCATGCCGGCGAGCCTGGCGTGGTTGCTGCCGGTGGTCATTGATGTTCCGATCGTGCAGGCAACGTGCAACCTTGACGAGCTGCACCGCATCATTCGACCGACCCTGTACCCGAACGGATGGGCGCAGGCCGCTGAGGTGGTCGATGTCGCGACAGTAGATGAGCCTGCGGAGCTGGTGTCTGAACCTGTTCAGGAGGAGCTGATCGGCACCGAGTTGGAAGTGGGCCCACGAGAGTTGCACTCGGCGGTTCAGCCCGTCGAGACCGATCGACGCCATGAAGCGGCCGCGCACGCCGTTGCGGACTCCCGGCATACTAAGCAGGCGCCGGAGGTGATTGCCGCAGTGCTGCAAAAGCATGCTGCGGGAATGAAAGTCGGAAGGATTAGCGACGAGCTCGATCTGCATCACACCACGGTCCGGCGAATCGTGAACGCCAAGCAGACGGTTGCCGCCACCGCCTAACCTCTTTTGATCGAAGGAGCACCATGTCCACCGTCGAGACACTCGTATCGGTGCACCCGATGGCGTTGATGCTCGGTCTCGTTGGTGTGATGGCCGGGGCCGCGGTAGTCGCGTTCGTACACGCCGTTGTCCGCCGCATCCGCTGGCTGGTCAGGACTGCGTTGGTGGTGGGGCTTGGTAGCGGCGGTGTCGGCGGCGCGGCAGCAGCCGTGCAACACGTCATGCACTTGCACTGAGGTATCCGGCGCGAATCTGGCTGCGTTGCTGGATTTTTAGTCTGCGGTGGGCAGACCATCATGGCCATGACGTACACCGAGCCCTACACGCCGTACGCCGGATTGATCTACAACGAGGCCAACCAGCCGGTCAAGGCTCCCAGCGCGCCACATGTGTTGCTGTCGGCGCCGACCCGTACGGGTAAGACTCGCCGAATCCTGGCGCCAGCGGCGGTCATGCACCCCGGGCCTGCGGTCTTGTGTTCCAGCAAGCCCGACCTCGCGAAACTCGTTCTGCAGCGCCGCTGCGCCGGCGTGACGGGGGTCATTGACCTGCGCCCGGAGCAGACGCGCGTATGGCCTCAGGACGTGCGCCGCTGGGTGACCGACCCAACGAAGTCGATCACCGACGCCGATGAGGCACTCACCGTTGCGGAAGTCATGCTGGCGACCTCGGGGGTTGGGTTCGGTGGCGCGGCCAGCGGCAGCACGGTCGCCGCTGGCGGACTGTGGGAGTCGCAGGCCTCACGCCCACTGGCGTGCCTGCTGTATGCGGCCAGCCCGCTGGGCAACGGACAGGGAATGCCCTGGGTACTGCAAGCCGTCGAAGATTTCGGCACAGACAACGAATCCGAGCAAGAAGACGGCGGCGGCGCAGGAGAGATCGGCCGGCCGTCCTGGCTGACCGCCTACGCACTGTGCCCAGTCCCCGAGCTCGCCCAACCCCTGTACGGAGTGCTGGTCCTGGACGGCCGTCTCCGCGACAGCGTCAAAATCACCGTCACGAAGGCCGTCACGCCCTGGGTCCGGCTCGGTCTGAGCGCCCGCAAGAACGCAGCCAAGCTCGACGCGGTCGACCGTCTGAGCATCGATTCGTTCGACGTGAAGTTCCTCGACGAGCCCGACGCCACCTTGTTTGTGATCGCACCCAACACCGGCACTGTGGCGGGCGTCGCGGTGGCGCTGATTGACTCGATCATCCGTCACTTCCGCGACAAAGAGGCCAACGACGAACTTCATCATCGCCTGCTGCTCGAACTAGACGAGGTGTGCAACTCATGCCCGCTGCCCGAACTGCTGACCTACGTCGGTGAGAGCGCCGGGCTGGGGGTCAACCTTATGGCCACCGTGCAGTCTTCGGAACATTTCAAGGTCGTCTACGGGGCGAATTACGCTGATGCGCTGAGGGATATGTTTCCCGCAACGCTGATCATGTACGGCTCGCACGAACGGCATCTGCTCGAACAAGCCTCCCACTGGCTGGGGGAGACCACGCGCCGCACCGAGAGCTACGGGCCGCAGACCGGCCACCGAAACCTGTCGTCGAACTTCGGCCAGATGATCGGCTGGCAGGAACTGCTGCCGCAGTCGCGCGAGGAAGCGCAACTGTTGCAACGCGGTACAGCAGGCACGCGGGTGCTGATTCCCGAATGGACTGAGTGGCTTCAGATCTACGACGAGGCACTACAGCGGCGACTGGAGCGCAGGCAGGCTGGGGCGTGGTCATGACCGACACCACTGACGCAGATGGCGTTGCACCGGCATCGAACGCGATGGGTGGAATACCCCACGGCGACGTGTCGTGGAACGACTTTGGCGCAAGCTCCTGCCTGTGCTCGGCCACCGACACCGGTTCCAGCGAGCACGAAATACATTGCCCCGAATCGGTTTCCGAGCCCGAACTGTCCGGACGGGGCGCCGACGTCTGGTGTGCCGAATGCGGCCGGTACTGCGGCGGCGGCGATACACCCATCCCGCAGTTCTACGTGTGCGCGCAGTGCAGCAACGATCGCCCGCGCGGGAAGGACGTCGGCGATGGCGATACCCACTGCGTTTGAGGTCGATGACGAGCTGATCGACGATGTGCACGCCCCGGCGGCGCAACAGTTGCTCAGCCAAGCGAAAACTCGGCGGCTCCGGCCGCTGTGCTTGTGCAGCTCGCCGGGAGTGCCTATGTACATTGCCGCCGCCGGCGGCGAACTGATCATCAAGCGAATGCCCGGAACCGCGGCTGCCCATCATCACCGGTGCCGCTCATGGCTACCGCCCGATGAGCTGTCCGGTTACGGCGCTGTCGCCGAACAGTCCATTGTCGACAACCCGGCCGACGGCACAACGGCATTGCGCCTTGGCTTTTCGCTGTCGAAGTCAGGAAACCGCGCTGCCCCGGAGCCTGGTGGTACGCCGGCGAACACGGTGCAAGCCGATGGAAACAAGCTGTCGCTGCGGGCGGTGTTGCACTATCTGTGGGATGAGGCGGAGCTGACCAGTTGGCATCCCGGTTTCGCCGGGCACCGGTCGTGGGGCGTGGTCTACCGGCGTCTCCGCTCGGCCGTGGACGGCAAACTGGTCCGCAAGACTCCGCTTGAGCCAGCACTGTTTGTGCCCGAACCGTTCTCAGCGGACCGCAAGAGCGAACTCGAGCAGCGCCGGATGCGGGCGTGGGCAACTGCCCGCCGTCAGCCGGGGAAGTCGACCAAGCTGCTGATCGGGGTCGGCGAGGTCAAGGCCATAGAGCCGGCCGGACATGGCTTCAAAATGCAGGTACGACACCTGCCCGGGCATCCGTGGTATCTGGAGGAAGACCTCTACCGCAAGCTCTCCAAACGGTTCGCCGTCGAACTTGAGCACTGGCAGCTGGCCGAAGCCGGTGACGTGCGGTTGATCGCGATCACCACGTTTTCTGTCTCGCTGGCGGGCTACGCCAACGTCGAGCAACTGTCGCTCATGACGACCGATCGCAACTCGCTGCCTTTCACCGGCGACGCCGATCGAACTCTGTTGAGCACGGCCGTCGATCAGGAACGCATGTTCCGGAAAGTGTTGGCCTACAACAGTAGTGCTACGGCGATGGCCTCCATGGATTTCACCGACACCAGCCCTGCGGTGGCCGCCTTCATCGACCGCCCAGCGGGTGACACTGATGACGATGCGTCAATCGCCGGGATGCCAGTGTGGACTTGGCGAACTGACGAGGACATGCCGGACTTACCGTCGCCTGAAACCGAATATTCGGCCCCGTTGTAGCCCTCACACCCTAGGGCTAGGTCGCGCCACGCTCGAAGATGCTGGCGGTGAGCGCCGCGGCTGCGGCGGCAGCAATCTCGACGCCGCGCTCGTTATCTGTAGGACCGGCGTGGTGTATCCGACTGTTTTCCACGATGGTCGTTGGTGGCCGGTGGGTTGTGGGGGACGGTGTTATCTGTAGGGCTGTGTCTTGTGATCAGCGGCGTCGCGCGGTGCGTTTGGCCACCAGCTGGCTTCGCGTAGGAGTGTGGCGATGGCGGGGACGGTGAGGGTGCGTACGAGGAAGGTGTCCAGGAGCAGTCCGCAGCCGACGATGAGGCCGATTTGGATCATGATGGCGATGGAGCCGGCCATGAGACCGAACATGCTGGCGGCGAAGATCAGTCCGGCTGAGGTGATGACTGAGCCGGTGGAGGCGACGGTGCGCAGGACGCCTACCCGGATGTTGCGGCCGGATTCTTCCCGGAGGCGCGAGACGAGCAGCATGTTGTAGTCGGCGCCGACAGCGACGAGGATGATGAGGGCGATAAGTGGTACGGGCCAAGCGATTTGGTGTC
Organism: Mycolicibacterium aubagnense; assembly: GCF_010730955.1. Taxonomy (NCBI): domain Bacteria; kingdom Bacillati; phylum Actinomycetota; class Actinomycetes; order Mycobacteriales; family Mycobacteriaceae; genus Mycobacterium; species Mycolicibacterium aubagnense. The sequence continues at coordinate 191,223 of NZ_AP022578.1, forward strand.
CGAGTCCCCATTGGAACACCAGGACACCGATGCCCATCGAGGCCAGGTAGTTCAGTATCACGGTGCCCAGCAGGTACAGGGGCGCTAGCACGGCGCGCAGCAGCACGATCAGGATCAGTCCGACGATGAGCAGGGTGGCCACGGCCAGCAGGGTGAAGTCCGACCACAGGAGTCGTTGGATGTCGGTGTTGACGGCGGGAAAGCCGGCGACGGAGGCGGTGGCGTTGGCCAGTGCGGTGTTGGGCCGGGCGGCGTCGGCGACATCGACGATCTGCCGCGCCAGGTGGGTGGCGTCGCCGCTGTAGGGGTCGAAGTTCGATTCGATGGCAAAGCGTGCAGTCTTGCCATCGGGTGAGAGGAAAAGTTTGGCGACATCGGTGAATTGGCGATTGTCGAAGGCGTTGGCCGGCAGGTAGAAGCCGCTGGCGGAGTCTGAGCTGGCGCTGGCGCGCGCGGAGTTCTGTAGCTGGGTGGCGATTTGGCTCATCCCGGAGAGCATTTGGATGTTGCTGTCGGCGAGGGTGTGCACGCCGGTGGCCAGTGCTTGTGCACCGGAGGCGAGTTGGCTGATGCCGTCTTGTAGCCGGCGGATGTTGGCGGCCATGTCGGCGGGGTTGCCGAGGGCGCCGAAGGCCTTGTCCATGGAGCCGATGGCGGTCTGGATGTTGGTGAGGGTTCCGGTGACGGTGGCGTTGGTCGCGGGGTTGTAGCGGTCGCCGATGTTGGCGACCTGGTCGAAGAAGCCGTTGTTGCGCAAGGTGACCAGGACTTGGACTTGGTCGCGGATTTGGGCGCATTGCGGGGTGGTGGCGCACCAGGGCGAGGTGTTCAGCGCCCCGACGAGCGGGTCGACGGTGGCGATGGCGTTTTGGGCTTGTTCGGCCAGGGGGCGGATTCCGGGGCCGGTTTGGATGGCGTGGTCGATGCTGGGGCCAGTGGCTGAAAGTTGTTGCAGCAGAGGCCGTAACTGGTTGATGCTCGTGTTGGCCGATTGGGCTTGGCCCAGGACTGCGGTCAGTGGCGTGAGGGCGCCGCGTACGGCGGTGTCGAGTTTGGCTAGCCCGCCGGCGAGTTGGTCGGCGCCGCTGGTGAGCTTGGCCAGGTCGTCTTTTCGTGCGTTGCCGTCGGCGGCGGCGCTAGCCATCTTGTCGCCGATCTGGCCGTTCTGCCAGGACAGCTGGGCTTGTTCGAGTCGTGCGCCGGCGGGTCGGGTGACGCCGGAAACTTTGGTGACGCCGGGGATTTGGGCGATACGGGAGGCCATCTGGTCGAGGTCGGCCAGGGCCTTGCCGGTCCGCATGTCGGTGGGGCTTTCCACCACTAGGAATTCGCTGAAGATGATGTCTTTGCGGAAGTGCCGGTCGAGTAGCCGGTAACCCTGGTTGCTGTCGGTGGTCGCCGGTTGGCCTGTGCGGTCGTCGTAGCTGATCGTGATGGTGGTGGCCGCCGCCGACAGGGCGATCAGGATGATCAGGCTGATCGCGAGCAGCGGTGCCGGTCGGCGCACCACGGCGACCGCGACGCTGTTCCAGTAGCGCCGGGTCCGGTCGGGTTTGGGGTCGCCGATGCCGCGCCGGGCGGCCAACGTCAGCACCGGCGGCAGCAGCGTGACGGTGGCCAGGAACCCGATGAACACTGCCAGCGCGCAGGCGGGGCCGAGTGCGGCGAACACGTTGAGTTTGGCGAAAACCATGGACAGAAATGCGAACGCGACGGTGGCGGCGGAGGCGAGAATGACCCGGCCGATGCTGGCGGTGGCGTAGATGGCGGCCTGCTCGGCGGGCACACCGGCGCGGCGCTGTTCGTGGAAGCGGCTGATCAGAAAGACCGTGTAGTCGGTGCCGGCGCCGAGCAGGATCGCGCCCATGAACCCGATGGTGAATTCGGACACCGGCATGCCGGCCACGCCGAGCGCCGAGAGCACCCCGCGGCCGACGGCCAGGCTCAACGCGATGACCAGCAGCGGCAGCAGTGCGGTGAACACCGAGCGGTAGACGATCATCAGGATCAGCGCGATCAGGGCGGCGGTGGCGATCGAAATGAACAGCAGGGAATGTTCCATGCTGGCGATCTGATCGGCGAACGTTGCCGCCGGGCCGGTGACCTCCACCGTCGTTGGGGAGCCGGCGAAGACCTCGGCGGCGATCGCGCGGACGGCGGTGACCGATTCGGCGGCGGCCGGATCGCCGAGAGTGCCGGCAACCCCGACGGGCAGATACCAGGCCTTGCGGTCTGCGCTGATAGCCCCGGTCTTGGTGACCGGGTCAGCCAGCAGGTCCTGGACGAACAGAACGTGGGTGGTGTCGGCGCGCAGCCGCGCCACGAGCCGCTCGTAATGCTGGCGTGCGGCCGGTGTCAGACCGGCGGGGTCTTCCATGGCAACGACCAGCATGGTCCGCGAGCCTTGCTCGCTGAACGCTGCGCTCATCCGGTCGACGGTTTGCAGCGACGGGGCGTCACGGGGCACCAAGTCGACCGACTGCTGGCGCACCACGGTCTCCAGTTGCGGGAACAGCAGGGCCAGCACGACCGCGGTACCGATCCAGACGGCGAAGATCAGGGCCTTGTGATGCACGGCGAACGCGCCCAACCGCGCCAGCTGCGGGCTGTATTCACCTGCGGTTGCCGGCCTATCGCGGCGGCGCTGACCGGACGTGGCCGTCCCGGCGATCATCGAATCGGTGTCCGTCACGGTGTGGCAGGGGCCATCTCGGCGTTCGTGCCCTCATCGCTGCGGTCGTAGCGCACCGTGTTGACCCGGCCACCGGGCAGGCACGCCATGTAGCCGTGGCGCTTGCCGTACAGCTCCCAGGTGCAGGCGTGCGGATCGGGACTGACCTCGATGACATGTCCGCGCGAGAACCTCAGGTGCAGTGCGCCGTCCGCCGCGCACCACGCTTCGGTGCACACCGAACCGGCCAGGTCCAGCAGCGGTCGGTGGTGGGCGGCGACGTCACCGGGGTCGATGACCACATCTTCGGCCGGAAAGTCGCCGGTCGCGGGCAGCGTGAGCTGTAATGGGCGGGAGATGACCAGCTCGTTGTAGTCGGCAAGGTCCAAGACCAGGCCGTCGTGTAGTGCCATCCGTTGCACGGTGCAGTGCTCAATCCAGAGAGTGACCATGGCTACCTCCTGTGACACGTCCTCGGGCCGTACCAGAAGCGTACGGCAGGTAGCGCTACGCTACCATCAGTCCCATTTATTGTCGGTGGCGACAATGAATGCGCGGGGCAAGCGAAGCGGGCGTGGGTATTTGTACTCGCCGTTCGTGCACCGCCCCGCTTTGCTTCGGCCGAGGCTGGTGCCTCGCCCTGATCGACCCCCTGCCTATCGCCGGCGTGTTCCCTATGTCAGCCTGAGCGTGAGCGGAGGTTTGTTCCGATCTTCGTGGAATTGAGGTGGCGGTCCCTCGCCTGAGGCCTGCCTGATGGTAGGTCTTCGTGTGAACTGCCAAGTTGTCGACGACGGTGGAAATTGACCCCGTAGTGCCTGGCTATTTGTTGGTTCTGACCAGTTCTCGGCGTGTTTTGGTTCGGTAGGAGTCGCCGTTCATGGTGATCGCTTTGGCGTAGCGAACCAGGCGGTCGATCAAGGGCGGCGGCACCAATCTCGTCGGCGAAGACTTCACCCCAGCGGCCGAACGGTATGTTCGAGGTAATCAGGATCGGTCCTTGTTCGTAGCGGCTGGCGATCAGCTGGAAGAACAGGTTGGCGGTGTCCGAATCGGAAGGCAGGTAGCCATTTCGCCAAGGATCAGCAGCCGGTAGCGGCCTAGCCGATTGAGTTCTTAGGGAGCTGGCCACCGTTGTGGGCGTCGGTGAGCCGGGCAGCCCAGCCGATGGTGGTGTCAAAGAGCGCCTTGTGGGCCGGCCTTTTCCGCCGATCGCTGATTCACGTCCAACACCAGTTTGGCGGTCACCGCAGCGATCCGGCCTCGCAGCTGCCACATCCCGGCCAAGATGTCTTCGCTTTGGCGTGAGGGATCATCAGCGCGGCCCGGAATCGTGAGTAGGCCAATGCCATCACCACCACCGGCAAGATCGCTAACTGATTGCGGCCCAGGGGGATACGGTAGTCCGGGAGCTGCAGATCTTCCTATCCAGAGGACCGGGTTCAAAATTCACCAGAATGTTCCAGTCGAAGCCGGCCACTTTCTCATGCTCACATGGGAGGACGATATGGAAGTACACGCCCTCAAACGCGTGGTTGGACGATCTCAGCGATGCGGTCTGGGCGGGTTGCGCGCGGATGTGGCGGTACGACCGGATGGCCGCGATGTGCGATCCCGGCAGCGGTCGGTGACCGCGTTCGTTCGCCGAGGTGGCCAAGCATTGCGGAGTGGCTGTGGGGATCTGCCCACCGCGGCGGGCCACCGTAGAGGCGTGGTGGAGAAGGCCAATCACACTGCGGCGCAAAGCTGGTGACGCACCCTGGCCAATGAAGCCACCCCAGCGCACACCCAGGTGAACGTGGATGGCTTCGCCGCACTGCATGGCGAAACTCGGCTGCTTGGCCGCCGCCGACGGACGGTCATCGGTTGCCATGACCGCCAAAAGCGAGCCATTGCAACCACTTCCGTCCGTGCCGTATCCGGTGAGCGTCTCGCAGACCCCGCACCACATCACGGCAGGCGATGGTGGTGTCCTACCGCGTAACCGCTACTCTGTGCACGGGTCTGCTGCACGATCAGGTGACAGTTTCGGTCACGCGGCCTGACTGGCCGGTGTGGTCATGATTGCTTCGAATTCGATCGGGGTCAACCGCCCGAGGCCGGACTGGCGGCGGCGCCGGTGGTAGGTGCGCTCGATCCAGGTGACGATCGCGATACGGAGTTGTTCTCGGGTGTCCCAGCGGCGGCGGTCGAGCACGTTCTTCTGCAGCAGGCTAAAGAAGCTCTCCATGGCGGCGTTGTCGCCGGCGGCTCCGACACGGCCCATAGAGCCGACCATCTCGTGTTGATTCAAGGCGTGTACGAATTTCCTTGACCGGAACTGAGATCCGCGATCCGAGTGCAGAATGCACCCGCGACATCTCCGCGTCGGGCTACCGCGCTGTGTAGTGCCCGGATGGCCAGTTGTGACTTCATTCGGGAGTCGATGCTGTAGCCGACGATCCGGTTGGAGAACACGTCCTTAATCGCACAGAGGTAGAGCTTGCCCTCACCGGTGCGGTGCTCAGTGATGTCACTGAGCCACAACTGATTTGGCCCTTCAGCGGTGAAGTCACGCTCGACAAGATCGTCGTGCACCGGCGGCCCGACTTTGCCGTTCTTGCCGCGTTTCTTACCAAACACGCTCCACAGTCGATTCTGCGAGCAGATCCGCCATGCGGTGCGCTCGGCCATCGGCTCGCCGGCATCGCGCGCCTCCTCCACGAGGTAGCGGTAGCCGAACTCCGGATCGTCTGCGTGCGCGTCGAACAGCGCATTGGCGCGGTAGGCCTCGATGAGTTCGGCCTCGGTGATGGGGTCGGCCAGCCAGCGGTAATACGGTTGGCGGGAGAGCTTGAGTACCCGGCACGTCACCGCGACGGGGATCCCGTCGGCGGCGAGCTCTTTCACGAGCGGGTAGACCCTTTTCCCGGCAGATTGGCCTGCGATAAATACGCTGCGGCCCGACGCAGCACCTCGTTCTCTTGCTCTAGCAGTTTGATCCGCCGTCGGGCTTCGCGCAGCTCACCGGACTCGCTGGCGCTCTTGCCGGGCTTGGTGCCTTCGTCGATGTCGGCCTGACGGAGCCATTTCTGCAGCGTCATCGGGTGCACTCCGAAATCGGTGGCGATCTGCTCGATCGTTACACCGTCATCGCGGTTGCGAGCGACCCGGACGACGTCGTCGCGGAACTCGCGGGGGTAGGGCCTTGCCATGGGGACATCCTTCCAGCCCGCCCATGCTGGGCAAGCCAACTCAGATGTCACCTATTCGTGCAGCAGACCCCACCCCGGGAGTTGGCCACCGTCCACGTCGCGGTTAGCCATCCCCTCGGTGGCCAGTTCTGCGGTATCGCCACCGCGGGCGGCATCGTGGTGGCCCGGCACCGGTTGGCCGCGGATGAGCTCGGCGCCATGGCGCGTGACGGTGAGCATGTCATCGCCCTGCGCACCGCCGCAACGAACGCATCCCACCGAGCCAAATTGGACTACACCAACGCTAAATGCATTGCTACACAGCGCAATACATGACTCGAATCCCGATCCGAGAAGGACACCGTGACCATCGACACCAACCAATTGCACTCCATTAGCGACCTGCTGGACGTCACCGACGGATCCCTGCGCAGCGGCACCATCGCCACCCGCCTCGCTGACTACATGCACACCACCTGCACCGACCGACCCCGCCTACTGCGCGGTGCCAGCTACGCTACCGGCCTGATCAGGCTCAACACCCACAACCTGCCTAGCGACCAGCGAAAACCGCTACAGCGACCGAGTCACCCCGACCGGCCACTAACCAAATGCCGAGGTCGGATCCACCGTTAATCGGACACTCCCGAGGGCAGGCATTGGGTCCGGTTGTCCGAGTTCGCCGATGAGTGCAGGGCGTCCGTTGGCCGCTGCGGCCGTCAAGGCCATTGGTGGTCGGGTGACACGGTCGAAGTCTGTAACGCCTTCGAGGTTGGTATTCAGCTTCTTTCCTCGCGGGGTGACCGCAGAATGCTGGGGATATCAGATGCCTTCTGTATGGCGGTAGTGAAGTGTCCCAGCGTGACGACGACGAATAACCCTGACGCTGACGCGGCAAGCTTACCGGTGGTTTCCTCACGCAATTCTGTCCGGACTGCGAGTCTCCGGCCAACCCGGGACGCGAGCTCCGCACTGACCTCGTAGGGCGCTCCCAGCAACACCGGCGCGAAGAACTCGGTGTCGAGCTTGCGGGTGACCGCCATCTCACCGACGACGTAGAGCAGCATGCCCACCATGTCGTCGAGCACAGTGATGACTGCGCCGCCATGTGCGATCCCCGGTGCGCCGCGATGTCGGCCGTCGAAGGTATGTCTGGCCACCACCCCGTCGCCACGCCGACGCGCTCGCAGGCGATGCCCGTGCGGATTGTCTGTGCCGCAACCAAGGCACCACGGATGGTGCGCATCGAGGTAGTCGCCGTCGGCGGCAACAGCACGGTTCTGAAATGAATGCCACACTTTCCTTATCCCGACACCCCGACAAACAGTCCATTGTCAGTGGATCGAGGCTAAGACCGCTCAAGTCACAGCTACCTATAGCCAACGCCGAGGTAGCGGAGCGCCACCCGCGAGATCCGCGCACCCGTGGTGGCGATGTCCGCGGAGGGAAGGACGACGTGACTCACGGTGAGCCGCACCAGAACGTCTGCGACCTCCTCGACGTCTTCGGAGTCGAGATCGGCGAAGTGGTCGTGAAACCACGCGACCAAAGCCGCGGAGGAGAGCTGGAGCAGGGACGCCGATGTCGGCAGGAGAGGAAGAACGCCCGTCGTCGTCGGCGCACCGGCGCGATCATCCCCTGAGTGGTTGGACGTCAGCACCGACTTCAGGAGCGGACTGGCTTCTGCTTCACGCAGGGTGAACCGCACCGCTGCGGTGATGCCGCCCTGAACGTCGCCGGTGTGTTCGGCGAGGATGGCGTGGATACCCTCCAGGAAGCGCTGACCCTCGGCCACCACGAGCGCGTCACCAAGTCCCTGCTTATCGCCGAACTCCTTGTATAGCGTCGGTCGGGAGACGCCGACAAGTTCGGCGACCTCACTCACTCGGACTTGTTCCCAGCCCTTCTCAATGGTGAGTTCCCGTGTCGCCCTCAAGACCTGCTCGCGGATATGTCGGCGAAACGACATCCGCGCCGAATCAGTTGGCATACGAGCAGAATAGGTGGCGAACTGGGATCTCCCGCGCAGCCCGACGACTGGCGTCAAACGGTACGGTCGAGAAAGTCGACGACCGCCGTCGAGAATGCGTCGTTGTTGTCGCCAGCAACCATGTGGCCCGCGCCCGACACGTCGACGGTTTGCGCGTGGGGAACCAAGGTGAGGAAATCTTTCACTGTCTCTTCGGAGACTATGTCCGACAGCAGGCCGCGGACCAGCAGCGCCGGCGCGGACACCTGCCGTGCGCCATCGACAAGGAATGCGCTCATCATCTCGAACTCCTCTGCGCCGTCGTCTGAATCACTCTGCAGGAAATGAAAATTCGACGTCGCAAACGCCGGATCCCATCGCCAGGCCCAGCGACCGTCTCCACGTCGGCGGAGGACTTTTTGAAGGCCGTCGACGTTTTCGGGGCGAGGGCGGTGCGGGTTGTAGGCGGCGATCACGTCAGCGGCCGACTCTAGGCTGTCGAAACCTTCGGGATGGGCCGACATGAACGATAGGACTCGGCGGGCGCCGTGCATCTGCATTCGCGGAGTGATGTCAACCAGGACGACGGCCTGCCATAGCTCCGACGGGGCGAGCAAGTGCGTGCCGAGGATGGTCAAACCGCCCAAGGATGCCCCGATCGCGGCAACTGGGCGGGCGGAGCCGGCGTACGCGCGCACGGCCAACAGGTCGGACCCCAGCCGTTCGATGTCATAGCGTCCGTCCGGATCCCAGTCGCTGTCACCATGTCCCCTTGCGTCGTAGGCGGCAACGGTGTAGCCCCGCTGATGCAATCGTTGGGCGGTGACATCCCAGGCGTGCCGGCTCTGACCACCGCCGTGAAGGAGCAACACGACCGCCCGCGGTCCGTCACAGCGGTAGAAGTCGACCGCCAGCGAGAGCCCATCCACCGTGGGCACGCGCTCGACGACAGGAGCGGACGAATCATGTGCTCTGTTTGCAGAGTTCAAGAGATGGCCTTCGGTGCGACGACGGTGACGGTGCCCTGCGCCGCACACACCGCTCTGCCGTCGTTGCAGATGTCGATACGTGCCACACCGCTGGTTCTGCCCAGCGAGATGATCTCAGCCGTGGCTACACAGGTTCCGCTGGAGACTGGACGAAGCAAATTCAGTTTGAACTCCGTCGTCGCGACCCAGGATCCCATCGGAATCACGGGATAAAACACCACTCCAAGGCAATGGTCGACCATGGCCGACAAGCAGCCGCCATGCAAGTTGCCGAAAGGCGTCTTCAGGTCGTCGCGTGCGTCCATCTCCGCGACGAGCCGTCCAGCAGTGAATTCAGTGTGCCGGAAGCCGAGGTAACCGGCCAACCCGCCCGTGGTTTCTGCTGCGCTCTGCAGTTGTTCAGCGACCTGCTGGTTGAACGTGGTGAACTGCACAGACATGTCCGGCCTCCTACCTCAGCTGTGGTTGAGACATTACGCCTTGTCTGTCACATCGGTCGACAATGGTCGCTCACCAGGATTGCGGGAAGGAGGAACCTTGAAAGAAATGTCCTGAGCCCGTCACGACTGCGCTCCCGCGGTCCTCGAACAGTCAGCAGGCTCAGTATCGTGCGGAGAACCCACTCGGCGGCGTCGTCGACGGAGACGCCCGGTTCTACGTAACTCCAGTGTCTCCTGAAGATGGGACGGAGAAACTCGGTGACGAGTTCGAAGAGTGACGTCGAGGTCCCCGCCGCGAGGCCAACGCCGGCGAGTTCCTCGTCGCTGCCGAACAACAATCCGATGATCTCTTCGCGGCGCGCGGCCTCAACTGTGTATTCCACGAAATCGACGAGAGCGGAGCCCAGATCGGTGTGCTCCGCGATCCGGGGGGTGATGCGATCGAGATAGCGCTCGGCGGCGCGAATGATGACGCCCGACATCACCGCCTCCCGATTGGGGAAGTAGCGATACACCGTTGCCCTGGAGACACCCGCTGTTCTGCCGATGTCCTCCATGGTCGTGCCTACCACGCCGCAACTCTCAAGGCACCGCTCGGCAGCATCTAGCAATCGGTCGCGAGCGGAACCACGATCTGACGGCGCTTCGGCACCCCATCGCACCAACTTCGTCGACACAACAGCCAGTATGCCGCGGGCGCACACCATTGTGGCTTGACTGCAGATATGACACCATCGCATTCGTGTCTCACAACAGCCTGTGGCCCTGAGCGAGTGATCGATTGTCGGTAGATGCGCATACCCCGGTGGTTGGTCGGCGTAGGCGAAGTCACCCATCGCGGGAACGACGTTGTGGACCCGATCGACTTGGCAGTGGAGGCCGCGCGGTCAACGACACCGGTCGCGCGGTCGAACGGCACATCGACACGGTCGCGGCTCCCGGCATCCTGGTCATATCGCGGGACAATCCCGCCAGCAGGATCGCCGAAGCGATACGCATCAGTCCCGCCCGCCGCATCAGCTGTCCAGTCGGCGGAAACACCCCGCAGTATCTCGTCGAGGTGTTGGATGGAGAAATAGCCGAGGGCCGCGCAGACGTTGTCCTGGTCGTCGGCGCGGCGAGCGGGCATTCCGCGCGCAAGCTCCAGGGTGAGACACTTCTCAACTGCCCAGCCCCGCCCCGCTCCGGCGACGAATCCCTTGGGGACGCCCGCCCCGGGCTGAGTCAAGCCGAGATGTCGGTAGGTCTAAGTTGGCCGCACGAGGTGTATCCCATCTTCGAGTCCGCGATCGCCGCACGCCAGGGCCATGATTTCGATGCGCAAAGGGAGCGGCTGGGAACGCTGATGGCACCGTTCACAGCCGAGGCGGCGCGCCATCCCGAGCAGGCTTGGTTCCCGCGCACACGAAGTGCCGCCGAACTCAGCGAAGTAACGGCGGAAAACCGCATGGTGTACTTGCCTTATCCCAAGCTGCTCAACAGCAACATGTCCGTCGACATGGCTGCCGCGTTTATCGTTGTGGCGGCCGAGATGGCAGACGAATTGGGCGTCTCGCGCGATCGTTGGGTCTTTCCCTGGTCAGCGGCAACCTGCAACGACGTGTGCCACCGAGCTACTCAACGATGGTGTCCCGATCCACGTCGTGCAACGCTATCTCGGGCACAAGAGCCCGGAGATGACCATGGGGTACGCGGCCACACTGTCGGCGACCGCCGAGACCGAGTTCCTCAGACACAAGAAGATCGGGGCGCACGGCACCGAGATCGCGATCAGCCCCATCGACATGTACCTGATGACCCAGCTGGGATCACGCACCGACCGGGTGCTGCCCAACGGGGTGTGCCTGCTACCCCCGCTGAAAACCTGCGACAAGGGCAACGCCTGCCTGTCCTGCGGGCATTTCGCTACCGACGCAACGCATCTCGATGAATTGCGTGAGCAGCAGGGGCGAACCCAAGTCCTGCTCGATGCCCGCCGCAGCCAGCATTTGGCCCGCACCGGCCGCGAACTGACCGACGACAACGTCTGGGTGCACGAACGTCTACGTGAACTGTCCTCACTGGCCGCCATCATCGACCGCATCAGCACCGAACACGCGGTGAACGCCGCGATCGCCGGGGCCGGCACCGCCCACCGGATACCGCTGACGCCGGTGGCCACCCGCGGCGCCCACGATTCGGCACTACGCAAAGCCGATCCGGCCGGTTCCTCGTGAGCGCCACCGAAGCCTCCAAACAGGCACTGTGCCGCCATGCCCGCCAACGCAGCGACAACGTCCGCAAAAGGATCGACAAGGCCCTTACCGACCTCCGCCGCTCCGGCGCGACCATCAACATCGCTGCGGTGGCCAAACGCGCAGGGGTCACCCGCAAAGCGGTGTACGCCCACGAGGACCTACTGACCCGCATCCGAACCCACACCCGACTTGCGACCGCACCCACGGCCAGTTCCCCCACCGGGCAGACCACCAACACCATCATCGACGCGCTGCGACGGCAGCTGGCAGCCAAAGAACGAGAAATCACCACCTTGCGCGGCCAACTTCGCCAGCGGGACAACACTATTGCGGTCCTGCACGGCAAGCTGGAGCAAACCCAACCGTAGAACGACCACCCTGCACGCTGCGAGCGTGTGGCGATACTGACGCAGGCGCCACGCTCGACGACAGCATCGGCGCTACGCCGTGGTTGGTCGGCCGGGTCACCACCGAGGACTCCTTGCACTGCGGATCGCGGCAGAAACCCACCTGTTGACGCGTCAGTCAATTAGTCTGGTTCTCGATTCTATTGCTCTACTTTGGCGGCGGGAGCGGATATGACGACAGCGCAGCTTCGCTACGACCCGTTCGATCCGGTGATCCAGGACGACCCGTATCCGGTGTATCGGATGTTGCGCGACGACGCGCCGGTGTTCTGGGCATCGATGTCGAACACCTGGGTGCTCAGCCGCCACGAGGATGTGACTGGCGCCTTGCTCGATCACCAGCGGTATTCCTCGATCAATGGTGTGTTTCCGACGCCGCCGGACGTCCCGTTCCTGGAGTCGTTTCTGCCGATGATGATCATGATGGATCCGCCGCGGCACGATGCGCTGCGCGGTTTGGTGAGCAAGGCATTCACGCCTCGGCGGATAGCCGCTCTGGAGGCGAGCATCGACGCGCTGGCGGTGTCTTTGGCCCAGGGATTGGTCAGCAATGCCGGTCGTGGGGATTTCATTGAGGATTTTGCCGGGGTCCTTCCGGCGATGGTGATTGCCGACCTGTTGGGTGTGCCGCGACAGGATCGTCAGCAGTTCCGGCAGTGGTCGAGCACGCTGATCCAGTCCAACCCGGCGCGCGGCGAGGTGGCTGACGGTTTGGCGGCCGCAGCGGCGGTGTACGGGTATTTCGCTGATTTCCTGGCCGAGCGGCGCCGGGCGCCGCGCGATGACCTGATGTCGGCGCTGGTGGCCGCAGAAATCGACGGTCAGCGCCTCCGCGACGACGAACTGCTCGGGTTTTGTCTGCTGTTGCTGATCGCCGGCCATGAGACCACGACTAACTTGTTGGGCAATGCCGCGGTGGTGCTGGCCGCGGATCAGCGCAGCCGCCGTCGGCTGGCCGCCGATCCGGCGCTCATCGCGCCGGCGGTCGAGGAGCTGTTGCGCTATGACTCACCGGTGCAAGGACTTTCACGGGTGCTGACCACCGATGCGACCCTGCATGCGACAACGATGTCGCGCGGCGACTCGGTGCTGTTGCTGTTCGGTTCGGCCAATCGCGACGAACGGGCCTTCACTGACCCGGACATCTTCGACATCGGCCGCAAGCCTGAACATCAGGTGGCTTTCGGTCGGGGTATCCACTTCTGCCTGGGGGCCGCGCTTGCGCGTATGGAGGCTCGAATTGCCTTGCGCGCGTTGCTGTCACGGTTGCCGGAGTGGTCCGTTGATCACGCTGAGGCGGTGCGTCTTCAGTCGGGGCCGATTCGCGGTTATCTGTCGCTGCCGATCAGCTGGCCGGTGAGCTAGCCACCGCAGAACGCGGCCCCGGAGCGCGGCGCGTTACCGGTTGCGGCTCGGTGGGGGTGATGGCGTCCTGGCGCCGGTGAGCAGCGAGGAAGTCATCGACAATCTGCGCGCAGTCATCGTGGGTCATGGTCCGCATGCCGCTCATTCGGGCGAATGCGAGCGGCCCGACGAGTTGGCAGATCGCCAGCTTGAGGTCGAAATCGTCCAGCTCGGCTCGCGCTTGGGCGTTCGTGAGCAGTGCGTCGAACGGTTGCGTGTACTGGTCGATGACGCGTGCCCGCAGTGCCCCCGAGGCGAGGTCATCACCGGGTTCGTCAGTGGGTGTGGTGGGGCCCAAGGCGAGCCAGGCCAGCACGGTGACGTGCAGTGGCGCATCGTCGAAGAGCGCGGCCTGGCGGCCAAGTAGTTCGATCAGTTGATCGCGCAAGGTGCCCACCCCCTGGGTGGGCGCTACGACGTGCGGCAATAGCCGCTCGAAGGTCGCGGCCAGCAGATGGGTCGAGCTGGTGAAATGGCGGTAGAGGGTGGTGCGGGCCACCTTGGAGGCTTTGGTCACCGCGTCGATGGTGACCGCCTGGATGCCGCCGTCACGCAGCAGTGCCGCTGCGGCGTCCAGCAGACGGTTGCGTGACTGGATGCGACGGGGATCGATATCGTCGCCGTCCTCGTAGTGGGCAAATACCCCTTGCTTGCTCACGCTCGCTCACCTCGCCGTCCGCAAACTTTCTGGCCCTTGCCGCTCGCCACCCCGTCGATTAGGGTACGACCGGTAGTGCATCGATACTACGCGTCCCACCAGTGGCGGCGATGTGTGATCGATCAGCGAGAACGGCGCAGTGGATGACTTCCTCGCAGGTGGTGGCTGTGGTCGATGACGGCACCGTGGGTGCCGACCTCGCCGGCGAGTTCGCGGCGGCCGGTTTTCAGGTCATCCGGGCGCCCGCGCGATTGACCACCCCGGCGGGTGGCCCGCAGCGGCGCGCCGTTCGATCCCCAAAGGCGAGCTCGCCGCCAGTGCAGGGCAGCCCCACGGCGGGCTGGGCCCGGATCGAGTGCATCGCCTCGTTGCAGGCTCTGCCGCCGAACACGGCGCTGGTGGTCGATGCCGCGGCGGGGACCTTGAACGCCAAGATCGCTACCCTGCGCGCGATCGAGGCCAACATCGACGCAACGGCTGTGATTGCCACCGCTGTCACCGACCATTCGATCGGCGAGATGGCCACGCTGCTGGCGCATCCGGGGCGGCTGGTCGGAGTCCGATTCTTCAGTCCGATTGCCAGTTCGAGCGTTGTCGAGGTCGTCCGCGGGCCGGACACCACGAACGCAACGATGCACGCTGTTGCGGGCTATCTGCGGGCGATCGACAAGGCCGGCGTCGTGGTCAAAGACATGCCGGGGTTCATCACCGGCCGGATCGGCGTGGCGCTGAGCTTGGAGGCAATCCGCTTACTCGAAGACGACGTGGCTGACGCGGAGTCCATCGATCGCATCATGCGTGATGGCTTCCACTACCCGTGGGGTCCGCTGACATCGACCGACTTGGTGGGCCTTGACGTTCGCCTTGCGATGGCCGATCACCTCCATAGCGCCTACGGGGAACGATTCCGCCCGCCGGCGCTGTTGCGTGAGAAGGTCGCCCGCGGCGAACTGGGCCGCAGCACTGGGCAAGGTTTCTTCACCTGGGATGGGGACATCGCGGCAGCGCCATCGTGCAGCGCCCACCCCGTGGTACCGGCTCCGACTGACATCACACGAGGGGCCTAACCACCAGCATCGGTGGGCGGCTTTGCCCAGCACTCACCTGATCGCGAGCCGTCAACCACCTCGCCGCAGCGGCCCTATTCTGCCGCGCGATCAAACCGTTATCGCTACACTCGGTAGTGTAGCGATACTCCACGTAGTCCATGCCTGAGCTCAGCTTCCGGGACGCCGGCTCGACGAGCTGGTGCATTGCGACTCGCCGGCGCCACCGCGTGGGACTTTCGCGAGTGTTGACCACGGAGGCGAGAATGCGCAGCACTGCGACACCGGATGGCGGCTCGATAGTGGAGCTGTCCAATTCCCGCCGCTGCCGTCGGCGGGTGTTGCTCGGCCGCGGCGTCGCCGACATCGACCGGCGACGCGGCCTGGGTCCCGATGCAAACGGTCCAGCGTCATGATCGCGCCCAATACAGCCCTGTCGGTCATGCCGGAACGATCCGAGCGTGCGTGTGGCTCCGATCGCTCGGACGCTTCGGCGCGTTCTCGCCCGTCACTACGCCGCCGGCAGACGATCCTTGATGCCGCGCTCATCGTCGCCGCCGAGGGTGGCTATGAAGCGGTTCAGATACGGGCCGTCGCCGAGTGCGCCGGCATCGCGACGGGCACCATTTACCGGGCCTTTGCATCCAAAACGCACCTCCTCGCCGCGACACTCACCCAGGAAGTCGAACGCATCGAAGCGGCCTACGACTGGCCCGGCAGTGGGGCCACCCCGGCGCAGCGACTCGGACAACTCACCGACTACCTATACCGATACTGGCAGCGTCAACCACTGCTCACCGAGGCGATGATCCGGGCCTTCGTGGACGCCAACACCCACGACGGCGGCGACCTCGACATCGCGGCCACGGTGATCGAGCGTCTGCTTGCGCGAGCGCTCGGCGACACGACGCCCACCCGCACTGATCAAAACGTCGCAGCGGTCATCGCCGATATCTGGCTGGCGAATCTGATCGCTTTCGTCGGCGGGCGCGCGTCCGCGACCGACACTCGCGACCGCATCGACCGCGCCACTGCCCGCATTCTGGATCGCCCGCCCGCCGCGACCAACAATCCAGAAAGGCTACTACTAGTAGCGGAGCGCTACTTACTGTAGCGTTGGTGTGATTCGGGGCATAACGCAGGAGGTAGCCATGTTCACGCTAAGGATCCATCCACTGCGGCTGACGCTGCCAAACGTCCGATTCGGTGGCGCGCGGGTGCATCGCTGGACGGCGGTCGTTGATCTGCCCGGCTTAACGCGGCGCGGCCGGTCGGGCGCCGGTCAACGCACCATCGCCGCGTCGTCGCACCGCCCCCACGACCGGCAGGCTCGTCAACCCCGCTTCCACGGGGCGCACGAGCGGCTGTTCTGGGAATCGGCCATGGAGCGCGAGATGCACCGACTGTAGCGACGGACAGGTCGCCTCGGCGCGGAGCTGGAGATCGATCCTGCTCGCCCTCGGTGCCGCCCACGGTAAACAGGCGTTGGTGGCCGCGCTGCATCGGGCGGTGGCGTTCCGGAGATTCCGGGCCGCTGACGCGCGTTCGATCTTGGCCGCAGGGACCGGGACACCGCAACCCACCGCATGAAAGACGCCCAACACCGGAAGGAGAACCCCAGACCAACTTAGGAACCACTGCACGGGGTGGGTACCTTTATCTGGTCACCAGCGGATACCTCAACTTGGCCATTGACAGGCGGTGTCAGCAAGGCGAATCGTAGGTACGGTTTTCATGACGGCCCCTTCGTTCGTGGGTCAAGTCCAGGGACGTGGTGTATGACGTCGTCGTGTGATTCTTCGAGGTAGTTGGGTCAGGCGGGCAGTGCCGCGGGGGTAGCCTCCTGTTCGGTTGGGGTGTCGTTGACGGTGCGTGATTTGCTCAGAACGTCGAGGCCGAGGTAGCGCCGCGACTCGGCCCATTCGTCGTGTTGTTCGGCCAGCACTGCTCCGACGAGACGGATCAGGGCCGCGCGGTCGGGGAAGATGCCCACGACGTCGGTGCGCCGGCGGATCTCCTTGTTGAGTCGTTCCTGGGGATTGTTGCTCCAGATCTGGCGCCAGATCTGCTTGGGGAACGCGGTGAACGCCAGCAGATCCGGCCGCGCCGCTTCGAGGTGATCGGCGACATTGGGCAGCTTGTCGGACAATGCGTCGATGATCCGATCATATTGAGCAGCAACGGATTCAGCGTCAGGTTGGTCGAACACCGAGTGCAGCAGGGTGCGCACCCAGGGCCACGAACTCTTGGGAGTGACGGACATCAGGTTGGTCGTGTAGTGGGTTCTGCAGCGCTGCCACGCCGCTCCGGGCAGGGTGGCCCCGATGGCGGCGACCAGCCCGGCGTGGGCGTCGCTGGTGACCAGTTTGACCCCGGACAGGCCGCGGGCGGTCAACGACCGCCAGAACGTCAACCAGCCCGCCCCGTCCTCAGCGGTCGTGACATCGATTCCCAGGATCTCGCGGTAGCCCTCGGCGTTGACCCCGACGGCGATCAGGGCGTGCACGTTGACCACCCGGCCGGCTTCACGCACCTTGAGCACCAGAGCGTCCGCAGCGACGAACGTATACGGGCCGGCATCGAGCGGCCGGGTCCGGAACGCCTCCACGGCGGCGTCGAGTTCCTTGGCCATCACCGACACCTGCGACTTCGACAACGACGTGATGCCCAGGGTCTCGACCAGCTTGTCCATCCGCCGCGTCGAGACACCAAGCAGGTAACACGTCGCCACCACCGTGGTCAGGGCCCGCTCGGCGCGTTTACGGCGCTCCAGCAGCCAGTCCGGGAAGTAGGATCCTTGCCGCAGCTTCGGGATCGCAAGATCCAAAGTCCCTGCACGGGTGTCGAATTGACGGTGTCGGTAGCCGTTGCGGGAATTGGTGCGCTCAGCCGAGCGTTCGCCGTAGCCGGCACCGCATAGGGCGTCGGCTTCGGCGCCCATCAGGGTGTGGATGAACGTGGCCAGCAGCTCGCGCAGCACGTCGGGATGGGCAGTGGTGAGTCGTTCGGCCAGCACAGTGGGCAGATCGATATTGTGGGCAGTGGTCATCGCGTCGATTCCTTTGCTCGAGTGACTTTGGACGGTCTCTCGAAGAATCACGCGATGACCTTCAATCACTCGGCTACGACACGCCGGTACCGCTGATCAGGTCCGACTCGTACACCACCTTGATGGACGCAACCCGTTCGTGTGTGTACTTGGCAGTTCACCCGAAGACCTCCATCTAGGGAGGCCGCAGGTGAGGGACCTTCACCTCAAATTCGAAGACCGGGGCAACGTCGTTTGCACCGCCGGAGGGACGCATCCCCGCGAAGTCGTCTTCCACTCTTTCTAGCACCCAGGCAATGCGCCTGGTGGCGCTGACTGGGACGGTTTAGATGATGGTTCAGCGATCACGGCGCCCATCTGTTGACTCGACGCTGGGGATGCCAAGTACGGCGTGACCCATCGCAACGAGGAGTGCAGCGTTCTGTTCGAGAGGTAGACCAGTACTGCGGTAGTGCAAGATCGATTGAATGGCACCGATCGCCCCATGAACTATCGCCCGAAGTTCGATCTCGTCGACCGCGGGCCGCAACTCCCCGACGAGGTGCACCCACTCTTCTAGATAGAGCCGCTGTTTTCGGCGTAACCGGCTCTGTTGCTGATCTGACAGATTGTGCACTTCGCGGTAATACACGATCGCCAGCTCGCGTTGATCCGTTACCAAGGCGACTTGGCCGGACACCAGCCGGGTCAGCGCCTCCGCCTCGTCGCGAGATTGCTCAATAGTCGCTGTCGCACACTCAAGAAGGTTGTCCACCACTCTCTCGAAGAGCGCCGCTAATAGGTCGCTCTTGCTGTCGAAATGGCGATAGATGGCTGGTCCGACAACGCCGGATGCAACCCCGATGTCGGCCATAGAGACAGCGTGGTAGCCCCTCTCGGCAATCAACTCGGCCGCCGACGCGAGAATCCGCTCCCGACGTTCGCCTCCGACCCGCGTACGCACGGCAGCGACCGCATTGTTCACCTGGACCTTCCTTTCGCGACGCGGGCACGCGCAGCGCTGTAGATCCCCGCAACCATGATGAATAAACGTTAACCGATGTTCACAATCTGAGGCTGTGGGACTGTCAGAACAACGGTGGATCTGATCTTGGTCTGACGCGCCGAGCATGGAGCTTGGCGGGAAGGACTGACGGCACGACCCGGCCGGGCGTGGCAGCGGCAATTTCCCGCAACGGCGTCGGCGCCAAGACGGTGTTGACCGAGATGAACTCGTCGTTCGATCCGCAGATCGTCAAAAAACGCCAACGACGGACGACGGGTATCGACGAGATCGTTTGTCTTTGACGGCAAAGGGATTGACGACCTGCCAGATCGACGCGGCGGAACTAACTGCAGGTGTTCAAGGGGTTTCACCGCTTCCTGCAGGTCCGCAAGGCAGCGGAGATCGAGGCGGCGTTTGGGGTGCGGCTGGACTGTCCGCTCGACGAGTTCAACGCCGCCCGCCACGTCAGCGACGACTCGCCGAACTCGGACGCGCCGGCCGCTCGGGATTACGCGCTGTTCCGCACGCTGTATCACGCCGGGCTGCGGTCGGAAGAAGTGGTGATGCTCGATCGCTCGGATGTGCACTGTCCGCGCGGCCCGTTCGGTAAGTTGCATGTGCGGTTCGGCAAGGGCGCCAAAGGGGTCCGGGCCGCGACCGCGGTGGGTCCCGATGCTGGATGGGCTGGATCTGGTGTTGCGCTGGTATCTCGACGACGTCCGCGGTCGGTTCCCGGATAGCCCGGTGCTGCTGTGTGACGAGTCCGGCGGCCGGATGGCCGCGGCCACCATCCGCAACCGGCTGCGGCATTTGATGATCGCGGAAGGACGACCCGACGCCGACTGGTTCAGCCCGCACGCGATGCGCCGGGCCTGCGCCACCCACAACTATGAACGAGGCGAGGATCGATCTGGTTGCCATCCAACAACTTTGGGGCACTGGACGGTCGCCTCGACGATGCAGTATGTGCGCCCGTCGGAAACGTTCATCGAAGATCCCTACCAGCGTGCGATCTCGGCGACGCTGAGCGAGCTGACCGGACAGGAGTGAGCATGCAGATCAGGTGGAAGCTACGGATGGCCGCCGCTCAACACGAGGTGTGGACCGGTACCCAGCTGCAGCGGCTGCTGGCGGGGAAGGCCGGATTGGAGCTATCCTCGGCGTCGGTTTCGGCGTTGTTCACCAAACAACCCAGCCAGGTCAAGCTGTCCACCCTGATCGCGTTGTGCACCGCTTTGGAGTGCACGCCCAATGACCTGTTTGACGTCGACACCACTCCAGTCACACGACCGATTTCATCGAAACCGCCCAAGGTTGCCGTCAACGAAACGCCGACATCGCGGCCGGGCAGGTCGATGCCGCCGATCTGATCATGACGCGGCGGATCCGGGACTGTCGCGGCTGTGGCCGTGCCGTCGGCAAGGCCACGCGTGACCTATGCGCGCGCTGCCACTGGGCTCGCACACACGCGCCGGTCAAACAGCCCCGTCCACGCTGCGGCGCCGACCGCGTGTTGCAGTCGGACAGCGGTCGTTGTGTGCGCTGCTCTCGCACGTGCCGGCAATGCGACACGCCGGTGCTGTTGTCGACCACGACCTGTGCGCGAGGTGAAATCGGCGAAACCGCTTGGACGCCAATCGAGTCGAGCGCCCACGCTGCGGAATATGTAGGATTCTGCGGCCAACGACCGGCTGGTGCGGATCATGCTCACACCCCGGCCGACGCGCCTCTTACCTGACCGGGCTGCGCCAGCTCTGCCGCTACGCACGGCGCCAACGACTGATGCTCATCGACCCCACCGCCGGCCTGAACGCCCCGCAAACGATGGCGTTTCGCGGGCCGGCCCTGTCCGCCGATCGGCAACGCGAACTGTTCCAGCGGTGGAGCACCGACCCCGCCGTGCACCCGCACGAGGCGTTTGTCGGACCGGCCGCCCTGCTGCATGGCGCCGCCACCACCCAAGAACTGCAGCACCTCACCGACGACGACATCGACCCCCACCGCATCAGGCTGGGTCATCGACCACACCCGACACCGCTGGACCCGTGGACCTGGGCCGCGCTACAACGCTGCCTCGATCACCGTAAGACATTGGGCAGCAGCAACTCCCACGTACTGATCACCATGCCGACCAAGGCCACCCGGGCTGCGCCGTCCGATGGTTACGTCAAGAACACCCTGCGCGCGGTCGGCATCCAACCCGGCATCCTGCGCTATACCCGGCTGGTCGACCTCGTCGGCACGATCGATGCGAAACTCGTCGCCGCCGCCTACGGCATGCGCCACGAAGCCGTCATCACCTACCTCGCCGACCACGTCGATACCGCCCGCCTGCCCAACCCGTGACACTTCAGGCGCCACCTCGCATACCTTCGCGCGAACCCGTGCGCTTTTGCGAAGTTCTGGCCGGCGGTGCTCACTGAGATCAAGAACCGCGGCACCAACGACGTGTGCATCGCGGTCTGCGACGGCCTCAAGGGGCTGCCCGAGGCGATCACCACGGTGTGGGACCGCGCCATTGTCCAGACCTGCGTGATTCATCTGTTGCGCAACACCTTTCGCTATGCGTCCCGCAAGTATTGGGATCAGATCGCCAAAGAGATCGATCCTGCCTGTTTACACCGCACCGACCGAGGCCGCAGCCAAGGAACGGTTCGTCGAATTCACCACGACATGGGTGGACAATGAGGTGGAAGCCGGCGCTCAACGCGTTTGCGATCACCTTCGGCGACCGATTCCCGGCAGCCGAAACCTACTGATGGAAACCGCCGGAAACACCGTTAACGAGATAGTCCCCAGCAGCCCGCACGGCTGTCGGTGAAATCTTGGCTGGGTCCTTACGATCGGGCATGACTTTTCGGTAGGCGGATTACCCCGTGGTCACGAATCTCCGGGCAGGCTGCGACGCCTCAGCGTTGTGAGCGCCGGAACTCGCTCGGAGAGCGGCCGGTCCATCGTTTGAAGGCGTGTGAGAAGTTGGCCAGATCGCCGTATCCGAGCTCGGTGGCGATCTGGGTGGCCGACATTGATCGGGTGAGTAACAGCATCATGGCGCTCTCGCGCAGACATGACTGGCGCAACTCGCCAAAGGAAGTGCCCTCTTCAGAGAGCCGACGCTTGAGTGTGCTGGTTGATATCGAGAGCTTGTCTGCGACCCACTGGCTACTTCGATGTCCGGGACTCGTCTCCAGCAAGCTTCTCACCTCCTCTGAAATGGATGTCGATCCGCTGCGCTGGTCGAGCGTACGCCTCAACTGGGCCACGGCGAGTCGATACGTGACGGGATCGGCGAACCGGCATACCTCATCGAGCGTGTCGACGGGAACGTGAAGGTAGGACATCGGTGCGTCAAAGAACAGGCGTCCGGCTAGCACCTCGTCGTTTTCGAGATCTGTCAGGCCGACCGGCGTCGGCCAGCTCAAGTGGAGTGTGACGATCGGCGCGTCACGAACGAGCATGCCCAGCAGTCGCATCAACGCCGCCCCAGCGTATGTGAGGGCCAAGCAGTCCAGGGCACGATCGGTTGTATGTCCCCAGAGCCCTACGGTGAGGCCATGGTCGTTTGGATGGATCTGTGCGTTGATTGCCGTGGTGATCAACGGCAGATAGGTCAGCAACTCTACGATCTCGGCTACCGAGCCCGCGCTGACGAGCGGAACACTCAACGGGCCGAAGGACGTCACCTGCGCCTGTCCGGCGAACGCAATCCCGAGCGCGGTTGCCCGGTCGACGTCTAGATCGGGGTACACCTCGCGAAACCACCGTAACGGGACCTGGATATCACGCTGAATCAGCGTCGCCTCGTCGGTTCCTTCGCGAGCCATGATGTTGCGAAGCCCCGCAACGGCATCTGGTTCAAGTGCCTGGCTCTCGAGCATTTGCGCGAATGCGAGTGGGGGCACACCCCCGTCATTTCGATTCACTGGCCGTCCCTCTGAGCCGAATTCACAAGTTCCTGATCCTGGAAACCATAGCTGTCGGCGCTCGCCTCGGACAATGTTGTTAACGAGTATTCACAATGAGGACAACGCGAGAGGAGTCGGTCATGGCCGTTGTCACATTTGTCTCCCACGACGGCGAAAAGCACGGGGTGCCGCTCGAAGAAGGTCGGTCCCTGATGCAGGTTGCGACGAATAACGCGGTGCCTGGAATTGACGGCGACTGTGGAGGCGAAGCGGCCTGCGGAACCTGCCACGTGATCGTTGACCAGCGATGGTCCGATCGGGTCGGCCTCTCCGGGGCAGATGAAGAGGAGATGCTCGTGATGAATCCCGAGCGTCAGCCGACCTCCCGGCTGTCCTGCCAGATGCAGGTCTCTGAGGCGTGGGACGGCTTGATCGTCCATCTGCCCGAGTTCCAGATGTAGCGACGAGAGAAACGGATAACGGGTAATGAGGGTTTCTGAAGCAATCACCGAGAAAGTGCAGGCGACCATCCCGATGGACCTGCAGATTCAAGGTGCGCATCTGTATGACA
Organism: Mycolicibacterium aubagnense; assembly: GCF_010730955.1. NCBI lineage: Bacteria > Bacillati > Actinomycetota > Actinomycetes > Mycobacteriales > Mycobacteriaceae > Mycobacterium > Mycolicibacterium aubagnense. The sequence goes on from NZ_AP022578.1 coordinate 214,727, forward strand.
AGACCCGGCGTTTGGTGACCGGAACAAACGGGAAAAAGCTCTTCGTCGAGACCCTCATCCCGCCGGTCGAGGACGTCGAACTCGCCGACATCGACCTCAGCAACCCTTTCCTCTATCGTCAGGGACTCTGGCAGTCATACTACGAGCGTCTGCGTAACGAAGCCCCGGTCCACTATCAGCCCAACAGTCCCTTCGGTCCGTTTTGGTCTGTCACGCGGCATGCCGACATCGTGGCCGTCGAAAAGAACCATGAGGTCTTCTCCTCCGAGCCGTTCATCGTCATCGGAGTCCCGCCTCGTTTCCTCGATATTGCGATGTTCATCGCGATGGACCCCCCAAAACACGACCGGCAGCGGGCTGCTGTTCAAGGGGTGGTCGCGCCGAAGAACCTGCGTGAGATGGAGGGGCTGATTCGCTCGCGCGTCCAGGAGGTGCTGGACAAACTACCCATAGATCAACCGTTCGACTGGGTGCAGAATGTATCGATCGAGCTGACCGCTCGGATGCTGGCGACGCTCCTGGATTTCCCATACGAGCAGCGTCGCAAGCTCGTCGAGTGGTCAGATCTGGCAACCTCGATGGAACAAGCCAACGGCGGTCCCTCGGACCTTGACGAGATATTCCGCGGCATGCGCGACATGGCGCGAGGTCTCAGCGAGCATTGGCATGACAAGAAAGCCCGCACAGCTGCCGGGGAGCAGCCCGGCTTCGATTTGATCACCATGCTGCAGAGCGACGAGAGCACCAAGAACCTGATTGACCGCCCGATGGAGTTCCTGGGCAACTTGGTATTGCTGATAGTGGGGGGCAACGATACGACCCGCAATTCCATGAGTGGTGGTGTGTTAGCGCTGAATCAATTCCCTGAGCAGTTTGAGAAGTTGAAGGCGAATCCCGACCTGATCCCCAACATGAACTCGGAGATCATCCGCTGGCAAACCCCGCTCGCGTATATGCGCCGGATCGCTACGGCCGACACCGTGCTGAACGGGCAGTTCATCCGTAAGGGCGACAAGGTCGTGATGTGGTATGCCTCGGGCAACCGCGACGAGCGCGTATTCGATCGGCCTGACGACTTCGTCATCGACCGCGCCAACGCCCGCAACCACATCTCCTTTGGTTTCGGCGTTCACCGCTGCATGGGCAACCGGTTGGCCGAACTGCAGTTGCGGATCTTGTGGGAGGAGTTGCTTCCACGGTTCGAGAACATCGAGGTCGTCGGCGAGCCCGAGTACGTGCAGTCCAACTTCGTGAGGGGGATCAGCAAGCTGATGGTCCGGCTCACCTCGAAAGCTGCTACATGACATTGGAGCGGGCAGTCATCGTCGGGGCCAGCCACGCTGGGGCCCAACTCACCACGAGTCTTCGCCAAGATGGGTGGACTGGTGAGATCGTTCTCGTCGGCGAGGAGTCGGGGTTGCCATACCAGCGCCCTCCGCTATCGAAGGCCTACCTGGCCGACGCATGCACACTCGCTGAACTCGCGATTCGCAATTCGGATTTCTATGCCAAGCAGCGAATCCAACTGCTGGACGCGACGGTAACGGCGATCGACCGCTCGGCGGGTCAGGTCGTCCTAGATACCGGCGACGCACTGCCGTACGACAAGCTCGCGCTGTGTACGGGTGCCCGACCGCGTCGGCTCCCGACCCCGGGAGCCGACCTGTCCGGGGTGTGTTATCTACGTACTGCCGCGGATGTCGCGATGATCCGAGCGGTTACCAGCCCCGGGCGGCGGGCCGTGATCGTCGGCGGTGGGTACGTCGGAATGGAGGCGGCCGCCTCGTTGCGTGTGCTGGGGCTTGAGGTCACCGTGCTCGAAGCGACCGGTCGCGTCCTCGAACGGGTCACTGCCCCCGAGGTTTCGGCGTTCTTCGACCGGATCCACCGGGGGGAGGGCGTCAATATCCGGACGGGCGCGCAGGTCGAGGCCATGTCTGGCGACGGCAGGGTCCGCGAAGTGATCCTGGCCGGTGGGGAATCGATTCCCGCCGACCTGGTCATTGTCGGCATCGGCGTTCAGCCGAACACCGAGCTCGCCGCCACCGCGGGCCTGGTCGTCGACAACGGCGTCGTGATCGACGATCAGGCCCGCACCAGCGACCCCGGCATCGTGGCGGCCGGGGACTGCGCCAGCCACCACATGGCCCGTTACGGCCGTCGCATACGCCTGGAATCCGTGCCGAGCGCGGTCGAGCAGGCCAAAGTCGCCGCCGCGACCGTCTGCGGGAAGTCCAAGAAGATATCGGCGCTTCCATGGTTCTGGTCAGATCAATACGACCTCAAGCTCCAGATCGCCGGTCTCAACACCGGATACGACGAGGTCGTGCTCAGCGGCGACCCGACCCGGGACCGTGACTTCACCTGCTTCTACCTTCTTGCCGGCGAGCTCATCGCCGCCGACTGCATCAACCGCCCTCGTGACTTCATGTTTAGCAAGCGGGCGATTGCGCAGCAGGCCCCCGTCGGCCGGGCCGAGCTGATGCTCGCCAGCTCAGCCTGAGGTGACGGTTGCGTGAGCGATGGGTACGCCGACGGCACGTCTCGTGTCTCGGAAGGGAACGTCAGACACTACGGCCATGCAGCTCTGCTGGGAAAGGGGGCGCTAACGGCTGCCGGCGATCGATCTGGCGCTAAAGCAGCACATCCGGGTGTAGTGGACGTTTGCGAGCTAGCAACTATGCGGATTTCGTGGACAAGACATCGTATGAAGTCGATGCCTGTTCTGTTCTGTTCTGTTCTGACAATGAGGTTGGGGAGGTTGACGGTGGCGGTGTTTAGGGACGAGGACGAGGTCTATGCCTTTTTGGGTGGGATCTTTCTGCGGGGTTTGGAGAAGGAGGGACTGGCGGACAAGCTCGCGAACTCGGGTGTGGTGTTGCGGGTGCATTACACCGATCCGACCGCGGTTGTGACGGTGGATATGCCGAACAAAGTGGTGGAGACCGGAGCGGCCAGTACCGCTGTGCCCAACGTGGAGTTGTTCATGTCGGCGGACACCGGGAACAAGTTCTGGCTGGGCAAGGTAAACCTGACGATGGCGATGGCCAAGGGAACGGTGCGCGCGAAGGGCCCGGTCCCGAAGTTGGTTAAGTTGATCCCGCAGGCCAAGAACCTGTTCCCGGAGTACCGGTTGATGCTGCAGAGCCAGAATCGGCAGGACCTCATCGATGCGTGATCGGCGCTTCACCGCGGGTTGCAGGGCGGGTGTGCGATGAAGAGCACGATGCAGGATGTTCCGTTGACGGTGGCCGGGATCGTGGCCCATGCTTCAGGGGTCCATGGCGATCGCGAGGTGCTGACCGCGCGCGGACCCGGGCAGATCTCTGGAGTGTCCTATCGCGAGGTGGCCCAGCGTGCGGCACGGCTGGCGAATGCCTTGCGCGAGATCGGCATTCGTGGAGATGAGCGTGTAGCGACGTTGCAGTGGAGCAACCAGGAGCATCTGGACTGTTACGCGGCGGTGCCGTCGATGGGCGCGGTGCTGCATACGTTGAACCTGCGGCTGCCGCCGGAACAGCTGACGTGGATCGCCAATCATGCCGAGGATCGGGTGATCATCGTTGACGGTACGGTGCTGGGCCTGTTGGCGGCGTCATTGCCGTCGATGAACTCGGTGCACACCGTGTTGGTGACCGGCACCGGCGATCTTGGCGCGGTGCAGGGCTGCGGAAAGGACGTCCTTCGGTACGACGATGTGGTGGCCGCCCAGTCGAGTACGTTCGACTGGCCCGATGTCGACGAGCAGTCGGCTGCAGCGATGTGCTATACGAGCGGTACCACCGGGCACCCGAAAGGTGTTGTCTACAGTCATCGTTCGACGTGGTTGCATTCTCAGGCGGCGTGCACGTCGAATGCCTTGGGCATCGGTCATGACGACACGGTGTTGGCGATCGTTCCGATGTTCCACGCCAATGCCTGGGGGTTGCCGTATGCGGCGATGATGGCCGGCGCGCAGCTTCTGCTGCCTGACCGTTTCCTGCAGGCGGGGCCTTTGGTGGAGATGATCGAGGCGGCACGACCCACGATGGCGGGCGCCGTGCCGACGATCTGGACCGATGTTCTGCACTACCTGCGCGACAATCCCGGCCGCGACGTGAGTTCGCTGAAGATGGTGGCCTGCGGTGGTTCGGCGGTCCCGCGGTCGTTGATGACCGCGTATGACGAACTGGGCATCCGCATTGTGCAGGCCTGGGGGATGACCGAGACTTCCCCGCTGGCTGCGGTCGCTCTGCCGCGGAGTTCTGATACCCCGGAGAGGTCGCTTCACCTGCGCGGAACCCAGGGCCGGGTGGTGGCCGGTGTGCAGGCCCGCATCGTCGATGACACCGGTGCGGAACAGCCCTGGGACGGACAGTCGGTCGGGGAGATTCAGATTCGCGGCCCCTGGATCACCGGGTCCTATTACGAGCAGGACAGTCCAGCGGTGTCGCCGGACGGGTGGTTGTGCACCGGGGACGTCGGGACGATCAGCGCGGACGCGTTCATCACGCTCACCGACCGTGCCAAGGACGTCATCAAGTCTGGAGGGGAGTGGATTTCCTCGGTGGAACTGGAGAACGAATTGGCCGCTCATCCTGCGGTACGCACCGCCACGGTGATCGGGGTGCCCGACGACAAGTGGCAGGAACGACCACTGGCAGTGGTCGTCCTGGCTGCCGACCGCACCGCCACCGCCGCGGAGTTAACCGGATTTCTGCGTGCGCGGGTGGCCAAGTGGTGGCTACCGGAACGGTGGGCATTCGTCACCGACATTCCGCTGACCTCTACCGGCAAGTTCGACAAGAAAAAGCTGCGCCGCCAGCACTCCGACGGTGACCTCGCCGTCGAGACGCTGGCGTGAATCATCAATCCACTGCGACCGAAACACTGACGTTAAGGAGACACATATGAAGACACGTGCTGCCGTGCTGTGGGGCCTGGGAGAAAAGTGGGAAGTCGAGGACATCGAGTTGGATCCTCCCGGCCCCGATGAAGTGCTCGTCCAGCTGACCGCGACCGGGTTGTGCCATTCCGATGAGCACCTCGTGACCGGCGACCTGCCCATTCCGCTGCCCGTCGTCGGTGGCCACGAGGGTGCCGGCACCGTGGTCGAAGTGGGTGCGGGGGTCGATAACGTCGCCGAGGGCGATTCGGTGATCCTGACGTTCCTGCCGTCGTGTGGGCACTGTTCCTATTGCGCGCGGGGGATGGGGAACATGTGCGAACTAGGCGCGGCGCTCATGATGGGACCCCAGATCGACGGCACTTACCGTTTCCATGCCCGGGGTGAGGACGTCGGCCAGATGTGCCTGCTGGGCACGTTCTCGGAATACACCGTGGTCCCCAAGGCGTCTCTGGTCAAAATCGACCAGGGGACACCGCTGGACAAGGCGGCGTTGATCGGGTGTGGTGTGACGACCGGGTACGGGTCGGCGGTGCGCACCGGTGAGGTGCGTGCCGGGGATACCGTGGTGGTGATCGGAGCCGGTGGCATCGGCATGAATGCGATTCAGGGTGCCCGCATCGCGGGCGCGTTGAACATCGTGGCTGTCGATCCGGTGGCGTTCAAGCGTGAACAAGCCGGCGGTTTCGGTGCGACGCATGCCGTTGGCACGGTCGATGAGGCCTGGTCACTGATCAGTGACATCACCCGCGGCAAACTCGCCGATGTCTGCGTCTTGACCACCGATGTCGCCGAAGGGTCCTACATCGGCGAAGCGCTGTCCTTGGTCGGTAAACGCGGCCGTGTGGTCGTTACCGCGATCGGGCACCCCGAAGACACCTCGATGTCGGGTTCACTGCTGGAATTAACGCTGTATGAAAAGCAGATCCGCGGCGCTCTGTACGGCTCGTCGAACGCCGCCCACGACATCCCGCGGCTCGTCGAACTGTATAACGCCGGACACCTCAAGCTCGATGAGCTGATCACCCGCGAGTACACCCTCGATCAGATCAACGAAGGCTACGCGGATATGCGATCGGGCCGCAACATCCGAGGACTCATCCGATTCTGATAAGGCAGCCGAAGCGCGGGAGCGCGACCCCGGGAGCAAGCGAGCTGAGTACAACGGTTGAGTGCTGCGCGTCTGTGGCTCTTACCGTCGAAGTGTTGATGCAGGACTAGCGATCGAAAGTCAATGTGCCCCATCGCCATAGGCGGTCGAGATGCGCGGCTGAGGTTGGCTGCGGTCACGCGTGTTGGTGTTGGCACCTACTGTCAGCCGGGAAGCCGTGATGAAACGTAGCTTTTGACGAGTCTCAACAGTGCTACTGACAAGAGAGGAAGCGGCGATGACGAAGATTCAAATTCCCTATCCCCATAGGAGGGGAGGGCACTGTGGTTCCGGTGCGCTTCGTGACCTTACTGAATGGGCCCAACTCGGATGGGGGACAGAAGCACTCAGTGAAGGATTGGTCTTCACCCTCGGCGGAGCCTTGGACTTCTCGTACGTCCGCTCTACGCAGTTGTTCCCCCAGGTGTACCTGGTAGGACGCGGAAGCGACCTGGAACAAGATTACCTCACCCGTATTGGCGCAACATTCATTGTGCAATCGACCGATGACCCAGACGTGGGATGGGCATTTGTGGCCGACGAAATCGACAAAGGTCGACCCGTCATGGTCTGGGCTGACATCGGCGAACTCCCCTACCTGCGCGTCCGATTGCACATGAGCCGTCACGACATCGTCATCACCGGATACGATGACGAACAACAGGTCGCCTATGTGGTCGATAATGACCGCGACACAACCCAGACGGTGGCCTACGACGACCTACGCCGGGCGCGGTCCTCGGTCGGGTTTCCCACACCTACCCGGCACACCACCTATCACGTCGACTGGCCAGAACGAATGCCCGACCTCAGGTCGATCGCGGCCGATGCACTCGCCGCGAGCGCAGCGTTCATGCGCGGCGGTGCCGCAGGTGCGCCGCTACTGCGCATCGAGGCAGCTGAAGTAGAATCTTCCGGTTTGAAAGGTGTGCAGGACTTCGCCGATGACGTAAGGCATTGGCCAACGCTATTCGATGACGATGCCCTGACCGCGGCCTTGTTCGGGCTCGGGGCATTCATCGAGAAAGCCGGCACCGGCGGCGGGCTCTTTCGTACGTTGCAGGCGCAAGGTTGCCAAAACATCGCCGACCTCCTACATGACGCCGCGGCCGCCGAAGCGGCGGCCGCGGCCCGACATGCTTCCCAAGCGTGGTCTACGCTTGCGGCCGCAGCCACGGATGCCGGCACATCGCTACGGAGTCGTAGTCTAGCTGCGGCCAAAGTCGCCGCGACGATCCCGGACGCCGAAACGCGCCTCGTCGAAGCCCTCGAAACGGCCAGTCGATCCGTTGGCACTGTCGGTACCGGCATCGAAGCTCATCTGAAAGGCCATCTGTGAGTGGCACTTCAAACCAATCGAGTTTCCTGAAGACTACTGGTTTCTCGATTGGCAGCATGACGATGTTCAGCGCTTCGCCCAGAACGCGGTCGGTGACGTTCGTGACCCTTGTGCAGAAGGCGAGGTTGACCGTCACCGCTGTGGGGGACAGGATTTGGTATGACCCTTATAGCACCGACGACGACCCCGAGCATTATCGGGCTGAGCTATGCGGCGACAGCGTCGAGGGCCTATTGCGGGGCCGGACCAAATGGCTGATAGTGACGGAACTGGAAGGTGTACCGCAGCGATGATCTCGGCGGGCTAACGAGTCCTTTACATACTGTCTTCCGGCGATCAGCCCAGCCGACGTCGGCGCAATTCTTCAGTCGCATGGTGGTCCATGCGACTGCGTGGTCCTATCTAGGAGGATTTCGTCATCGACGAGCAAGCGGAAGAAGATTCGGCCATCGCGTGGTGGCATTCATTTCAGAATCGTGCTGTTGCCGCCGACGGCGACTACCTCGATGCGCACCATCCGTGGTGCCTTGGTTGCGGCACAGACAATCCGCACGGGCATCGCCTGCGAGCGCGTCGGCGTGGCGACGGGGTGGTAGCCAGGCATATCTTCGACGGCCGACATCGCGGCGCACCCGGGATCGCACATGGCGGCGCAGTCATGACGGTTCTTGACGACACGGTGGGCATGCTGCTCTACGTCGTCGGTGAGATGGCCGTCACCCGTAAGCTCGACACCGAGTTCTTCGCGCCGGTATTGCTGGGGGTTCCCTACGAGGTCAGCGCCCAGCTCATGTCCAGAACCGGCCGGAAACTCGAAGTGCGGACAGAATTGCGCGAGGAAGCCACCGGCCAGCTGGTCGCGTCTGCGTCCGGGTTATTCGTCGTCGTCACGCTGGATCACTTCACTAGCTCCATACAGAAGGCGTCGTCAATACGCTGCACTGCGCGACCTCCCTGGGAGGGATGACGCAACCCGTAAATCTGCTCATTTTTCAACCGGCGCAGGCTGCTCGGATTAAACCGGGGCCGACAGGCGGGTTTGCTAAGCAAACGCGTACTCGACCACATCGTGGTGTACCAGCCTTCGGTAGCGTGACGCCGCAGCGTGTCGGCGAAAATACCGCCGGTCTCATCAGCTGTGGCCCGCCGGGGAGTTGATATCGACCTGGATGTGCGAAGCGGCCGGGTCAGGTTTCTGGCCGAGGGTATACAGGCCAAGACTGCCGAGAAAACCCGCACAATGCTCGATAAGCACTTCGGTCGATAGGTTTAGTTGTCCGTCTATCCAGCGACGGAGAATCTCGAACAGGCCCCCGACACCGTAGGTAGCGGCGAGATCTGCGACCTGAATCACCTCGCTGGGTATATCGAGATGCAGGCGGGCCTCTCTGAGGACGAGCTCCGCAAATTCGGACATCAGTTCGCTTCGCAGCTGCCGAAGCAGGGGTTCAGCGCCCGATTCGACAAACAATATGCGGGCCATGCTGGGCTCGTTCTCGATCATCTGAACCAGGGCCTTTATCGGAGCGTAAGCGAGTTCTTGAGGAGCAACGGTGTCATCCGGTATTGCCTTGGTGATCACGGCTTGGAAGGTGGTGGAGATCTTGGTGAACATCGCGCGCAGGAGCGCGTTTCTGTCGCGAAACTGCTGGTAGAAGTACCGGCTCGTCACTCCTGATTCCGTACACACAGCGGTCACGGTGCACGCGGCGGCTCCCTGCTTGCTCATGAGCGCGACCGCGGCGTCAATCAGCAGTGCGCGGCGCTGCGCATCGCGTTGAGTTGCGGACAGCCCGCCATAAACACGTGCTGGACTCATGCCCTACATTCTGGCAGTCTCATGTGACAAGGCCTAAAGTCAGATCACACTACGGAGGAAGGACCCCGTCAAGATGCCGGAAGATCGAGCCTCGACCAAGAGCCGTGTATTGCCAAAACCCCGGCGCGTTCGTTTCCCCATGCCCACCTCCACGAAGCGGCAACACTTCGTGGATGGCGACCTGGTGATGAGCCATTTCATCTCGGTGCTTTCTGCAACCTTCCCGGAAGGGGAAGACTTCTTCATCCGCTCGGTCAAGTATTTCCAGAGTTCCATCGACGATCCCCAATTGCTGACAGCGGTCAAGGGTTTCATCGGACAAGAGGCCACACACCGGCATCAGCATCGGCTCCTCAACGAACGGCTCCAGGCCATGGGTTATCCGACCGCGCGGATCGACCGCCACGTCGCACGCCTGATCAAGCGATTGGAGCGGCGCTTTTCGCCAGAAATGCGGCTGTCGATGACCTCTGCATTGGAGCACTACACCGCGACGCTCGCTGAAATCATTCTCACCAGCGATGACGCCCAGAAGCTCATCGGACAGACAGAGGTTCGACCGATTCTGCTGTGGCATGCGTTCGAGGAGTCGGAGCACAAAGCCGTCGCCTTCGACGCCTATCGGCTGATTGGAGGCACCGAGCACACCCGCGTACGGGGCATGCGGATCGCCTCTGCAATTCTGTTCGGCGAACTCATTCTGCAGACTGCGCTGTCGATGGCTTCAGACAAGGCCTCGTATAACCCGGTCACGTTGGTGCGTAGCCTACATCGCTTCAGTCGCACCCCGATGTTCACCGCCGATGCGCTGCAGCGATTCCGTTCGTACAGCCGCCCCGGCTTCCACCCTGATGATTGGGACAGTGCCGCGGTCCTGGAGCGATGGAGCAAGGAACTGTTCGACCAAGACGGCTCACAGAAGGTCATCGCTCAGCCGGGGTAGCAAAAGTGCGTGCGGAGGGCGACGCAGAAAAACACTGTTTCTGCGTCGTTCCTCCAAACAAACGACAGCGCGCCTGTCGTCACGGATTGTACGCCCGGTGGCGGGTCAAGGCGACAGTCATACAGACAAATGCAGTCGGCCTCGAAACTCACGGAAAGGTTAAGCCTCAGCCGCTGACGACGTAGCGTTGAGCCAAGGTTTCAGCCAGTCGGCTCGTGTGCGCGACCACTTCCTTTTCGGTCACCGCAAGCAAACCGGAGTGCCAGGCCGTGATGACTTCGACGAACCCCCCCACTGCAACCAAAGTGTCCATACGGAGGGCCGTCTCGTCGGCGTCTTCTCTGAGATGTGGCCGGCTTGCCTCGACGACCAACCGCGTTGCCTCCTGCAGCGCCACAGCGCGGCGATCTTGCAGCGGTGAGCTACCTACATGCTGAGCGAGGAGGATGTGGGCCCGGCCAGGATCGCGTGCGATCCGGTCGACCACGATGGCGATCGCCGCGGTGATGGTTTCGATCGGTGGCCGATCCACACGCTCGTCGAAGAGCGCCGAAACCTCGCCGAGCATGTCATTGCGAACGCCATCCCACGCTGCGACGAGAAGCTCATCGCGCGTCTTGAAGTCCTCGTAGAAGTATCGATCGTTGAGCCCTGTCCGGGCGCATACGCCGCGCATAGTCACTGCGGCCCAACCGCTCTCACTCCAAATCTCGGTCGCAGCCTCGATCAATTGCTGCCGTCGTTCTGCTCGACGCTCAGCACCGGTCCGACCACCCCAGACCTTGTTCCTCGACCTCACCTCACCATCTTGACAAAGCGTCGGGCTCACGACCAAACTGGTGGCATGCGACCCCAATGGTGGCTGATGCCCCCAAACGAATTTCCTCCCGCACTGGAAGTCAGTGTCGCGATCCAAAGGGCAAGCAGATGAGGTTCTTGCCGTTCGGTAATTCACCAGGTAGAACCCACCGCGCCCACGCAGTAGTCACAGGCGCAGGGAGCGGTATCGGCCGCGCGTTCGCCGTTGAGCTTGCACGCCGAGGTGGACGTGTTGTGTGTGCCGACAAAGACCCCATCACTGCGAAAGAGTCGGCCGAGATGGTGAGGCAGGCCGGCGGCGAGGGTTTCGATGTCGTATGCGACGTCACCGAACTTGAGCAGGTCCGTAACCTCGCTGATGCCAGTGAAGACTGGTTCGGCAAGGCGGCGAGTCTGGTGATCAACAACGCCGGAATCGGTGCCGGCGGCAATCGCATCGGCGCTACGTCGGTTGAGGACTGGAACGCTGCGATTTCTGTGAACCTTTGGGGTGTTATCCACGGGTGCGAGACTTTCGTTCCTCGCCTCCGGAGCAACGGCCGGGGCGGAGTGATCAATGTGGCGTCCGCCGCAAGTTTCGGCTCGGCGCCTCGAATGGGCGCATACAACGTGAGTAAGGCCGGCGTGCTCGCTCTGTCCGAGACATTGGCGGCCGAACTCAGCGGTACTGACGTCAACGTCACAGTGCTTTGCCCCACCTTCGTCAAGACGAACATCGCCAATAATCCTCAGATTGAGGAGTCGGCGGCGAGACTCGCGACCAACCTGATGAGGTGGACCGGCATTTCGCCGGATCAGGTGGCTCGAACGACCTTGAACGCGCACGATCGCGGACAAATCTATGTCGTGCCCCAACTGGACGCGAAAATTTTGTGGCAACTGAAAAGAGCTTTACCCGGTCAGTTTACGCGGGCGTTGGGGCTGGTGGAACGCATGGCCTCATGGAACGATCCAACCGAACAGAGGGAGCAGTGAAATGGCGTTCGCATATAGCGACATGCTCGAGACGATCAAGAACAAGCAATGGGCTCTCGCCGATATCGATTGGGACGCCCCTGGTGCGGAGTTGATCACCGACGAACAGCGCCCCAAACTCAAGCAGTTCATGTCCGACGTGGTGTGGATTGAGCATGTCGGAGCGCGCGCCTTCGCTGCGATGGCCCCGAAGGCGCCCTTCGAGGCGCTCGGAGACATTTACCGTTACTTTCACGCCGAGGAGCAGCGTCACGCCAACGCCGAACTTGCTCTGATGCGCCGTTGGGGCATGATCGAGGAAGGCGAAAAGCCTGTACCAAATAAGAACATCCGTCTGGTGATCGAGTGGCTAGATCGGTACGCTGAGGCTCTTCCCCTGACTGTCATCGGCGCCGCGATTCCCGCACTGGAGACCGCGCTGGACGGGGCCCTGCTGAAATTTCTCCTTGATGAGGTCGACGACCCAATTTGCGGGGAAGTATTCAATAAGGTCAACAGCGACGAATCGCGGCACCTTGCAGTAGGTTTTCAAGTCCTGAATGACCTCGGCGCCAGTCCCATGCGAATCCATGCAATGCAAACGGTCGGCGCTGTGATGGACCCCCGTATTCTCACTGGCGCGTTGCTGTATATACCGCTTCTCACGCGCATGTTGATGAATCTCAACGCGATGGGGCTATCCGAAGAGAAGCTGTACAACGCGGTGACGCGATATGGCAATGTCGGGGACCGCAGTGAGCACACGCGGAGGGTGCCTGGATATCACATCTTGAAGGCCCATATGTCCGCCTCGATCAAGCGGTCCCAACCCCTTCACTTCGTTTCCCAGCGCTTAGGCAATGCGATCGACATCTTCCCCGTGCAAGTACTCGGGCGACCGCCTTCATGGACGGATGAACTGACCTATGAACCGGTCGCTAAATGACGGACACGGTAACGACTTTGATCGTCGGCGCCGGCTTCGCGGGTATCGGTACGGCGATGAGAATGCTTCAAGCGGGCATTGACGACTTCGTCATCCTGGAGCGATCACGTCGCATCGGGGGCACCTGGCGTGACAACACTTACCCCGGCGCCGCCTGCGATATTCCGTCATTGCTGTACTCCTACTCGTTCGAGCCGAACCCAGGCTGGACTCGCGCATACTCGGGGAGCGCAGAGATCCTCGCCTATATCGACGCAGTTGTCGCGAAATACGATCTTGGGAGGTTCATTCATTTCGGTGCGGACGTGAGTGCACTGGAATTCGACGAGGATGCCGGAGAGTGGGTTGTCGACACGACCGGCGGCAGGCGGTATAGGGGCCGTTCAGTCGTGATGGCTAGCGGGCCACTTGCTGACGCTAGTTTCCCCGACATTCGTGGCATCGAGTCGTACGAGGGGAAGAAGATTCACAGTGCTCGGTGGGACCACTCCTATGACATGTGCGGTAAGAGGGTGGCGGTCGTCGGGACCGGCGCGAGCGCTGTGCAGATCATCCCCGAATTAGTCAAGTCGGCGGCGTCGGTCAAGGTCTTTCAGAGGACGCCCGGTTGGGTGCTACCGAGGGTGAATTTCCGGCATCCGGCCTGGGCGCGTTCGACTTTCAAGCGCATGCCGGCAACCGAACAGGCCCTACGAGGTGCGTGGTTTTGGGCGCATGAGGTCATGGCCGTGGGCATGGTTTGGGATACCGCTGCCACATCTGTCATCCAAGCGGCCGCGAAGGCGAATCTGCGTCGGCAGGTGAAGGATACCTGGTTGAGACGTCAACTAACGCCGCAGTTCAGACCTGGGTGCAAACGCATGCTTATGACTAGCGACTATTACCCCGCGCTCCAGGCTGATAACTGCAAACTCGTCAGCTGGCCGATCGCCACACTGGCTCCGAACGGAATTCGAACCGCCGACGGCATCGAGCATGAGGTGGACTGCATAGTATTCGCGACAGGCTTCGATGTGTGTAAACGCGGTACGCCATTTCCGATCCGGGGGCGCGACGGGCGAAAACTCGAAGATGAGTGGTCTGAGGGGAGATTTGCCTACAAGAGCGTGAGTGTGGCTGGGTATCCGAATTTGTTCTTTACTTTCGGGCCTAATTCCGGTCCTGGCCACAACTCCGCTCTTCTCTATATGGAGGCGGCAATCGATTACATCGTAAAAGCGATCGAGCTTTTGCGCGACGAAGGTAACGGAGTCCATACCCTGGATGTGAAAGAGGGTAGCCAAAACGCGTACCACTCCAATATTCAGCGGCGGTTACGACGCACGACCTGGAACTCGGGTTGCAGCAGCTGGTATTTGACCGAGGATGGCTATAACGGCACGATGTATCCGGGCTTTGCGACTCAGTTCACCAGGGAACTGTCCCGTCTGGATATGCGGGATTACGATATCACTCGGCGTGACGATGCTGACCTGAAGTTGGCACAAACACGCTGAACTGAAGCAGCGGATATAGTTGGACATCGAAGCGCACGTGAGGAAGTAATGGGTTCTGAGTCTGGGCAGCACTACGAAATTGTCATAGTCGGAGCCGGGTTTTCTGGGATTGGTACAGCGATCAGCCTGTTGAAGGCCGGATTTATGGACTTTCTTATAGTCGATGACGCCGATGGCGTCGGCGGTACATGGCACTGGAATACGTATCCGGGAATAGCGGTCGATATTCCGTCCTATAGTTACCAGTTCTCTTATGAGATGCGAACATCCTGGTCACGAACTTATGCTCACGGGAATGAGTTGAAGGCTTATGCAGAGCGGTGTGTAGAGAAATACGGACTCCAAAATTACATCCGGTTCAACACGACCGTGGACCAAGCCTGCTTCGACGAAGGCGCCGCACTATGGCGGCTGAGCTGCTCCTCTGGCCAGAATCTGACCGCGCGTTTCGTGATAAATTGCTCTGGCGTCCTCAGTCGGCCGAAATGGCCTGATATTCCAGGAGTGCGCGACTTCGCCGGCGTGACGCTGCATACGGCCAGATGGGACCATACGAAAGATCTCACCGGTAAGCGGGTGGCGGTGATCGGGACTGGGGCATCTGCGGTGCAGCTGATTCCCGAAGTCGCGAAGATCGCATCAAGTCTGACGGTCTTCCAGCGAACGCCGATTTACTGCTTGCCGAAGCCGGATTTCTGCATACCGAGCTGGGCCGCGACAGTGATGCGGTTGGTGCCAGGGGCACAACTGATGACGCGCACTGCGAGTCAGGCGTTCGTCGAGTTCACATTTCCAATCGCAGCTCATTTTCACTCGTTGATCCCTGTGTCGGACCTCATGGAAGAGGCGGCGAAACGCTATATGCGTCGGGCGGTCGACGATCCGGTGACTCGAGACCACCTCATTCCTCGCTATTCGTTGGGTTGTAAGCGACCGAGTTTCCACAATTCCTATCTCGCAACGTACAACCGTCGCAATGTTTCGCTCGAGACCAGCGGCATCACCCATGTCGACCATGCCTCGGTTCACACGGAAGATGGCAAGAATTATCCGATCGATGTCATGGTCTTGGCCACCGGGTTCAAAGTGATGGAGTCGGGCAATATGCCGACTTATGTGCTGAAGGGACGCGGCGGAGTGGAGCAGTCTGCCTGGTGGGATGAGCACCGCCTCCAAGCCTTCGAGGGTGTGAGCGTCCCAGGTTTCCCGAATCACTTCAATATCTTCGGTCCCTATGGTTACAACGGCTCCTCGTACTTCACACTCATCGAGGCGCAAAGTCGGCATATCGTCCGCTGTCTTCGTCGTGCGCGCACGCTGAAGGCTGATTACGTAGAGGTCAGACAGCAGGCGAACGACCGCTACTTCGCTGACATGGTTAGCCGCCGACATCGACAGGTTTTCTGGCAGCCGAGCTGTTCCAATGCCAACAGTTACTATTTCGACAAACACGGCGATGTTCCGTTACGTCCGTCAACGACCCTGGAGACTTACTGGCGTAGCCGCACCTTCCGGCTCTCCGATTACCGATTTGAACGTCGCGCAAAATCCGTGGGTGCACGGTGACCGACACTGATGCGACGGACCGGCACCCCAGTCTTGCAAGTCATTTCGTGGCAATGACTTCGAGAAACACACTGCGTCCGCTGTCGCAACTCATCCCGTCGAACGCCCACGGCCTCGCGGTGATGGATCGCGTACTCCGGATGGCGCTCGTGGGATCGCGGCCCCGCCGAAGCGTGGCGGTTCGCACAATAGATACCGAGTTCGCCGGGAATCAGATACGCGGGGATTGGATCACTTCTCCTGCAGTCGATCCACACGCCGTTCCGTTGCTCTACATTCATGGCGGCGCCTACTCCATGTGCTCACCGGCTACCCACCGCGGTCTGCTCGGTGAACTTGCCTCCGCGAGCGGTCGGCCCATCTTTGCAGTGAGGTACCGGCTAGCCCCACGCTATCCCTTTCCCGCTGCCGCCGACGATGCACTGAACGCATACCGCTGGCTCGTCACAGGGCGGCCATCGGGCTCCGGCGACCGCGGTGTTGCGGTGGCCGGGGACTCGGCGGGCGGCCAGCTCACGATGGCCACCGCCCTTGGCGCACGTAGTGACGGACTGCCGCTGCCGGATTCGATGCTTCTCATGTCTCCGGTCCTGGATCTGACATGTGAACTCGCGAGGGCACGCGAACTTCGCCGACGTGATCCTTTCGCCTCTGCTCGGTCCGCGGCCCGCGCTCTTGATCTGTACGTGGCTGGTGCAGATCACCGCAATGAGCGACTCAGCGTGCTCGACGCAGACCTCAGGTCCATGCCACCGATCCTGATTCAGGTAGGCGGAAGAGAAATGTTGATCGATGACTCGAGGCATCTTGCCGACCGCCTCCGATCGGCCGGATCAAGCGTTGAGATACAGGTGTACCGGGGACAGATCCACGTGTTCCAAGCCATGTTCCGAATCCTGCCCGAGGCTCGTGAGGCGATCCACCGCGCTGGAAACTTCCTGAAAGCTTCTGGCCACCGGTGAAAGCGTTGGGACCGTGGATGCTCCACTGCCACCGCGCCATCAACTGCTTCTTAGCTGTCTCATGACAGGCGGCTTTGCGAGGGATCCTCGAGGACACGATCCGTCGATAGTGATCATCGGGGCCGGCGTCGCGGGTATCGCCATGGCCCATCAGCTGAAGAGGTTCGGATTCACCAACTTCACCATGGTGGAAAAGGCTGCAGACATCGGCGGTGTCTGGCGCGACAACACCTATCCAGGAGCGGCTTGCGACGTGCCGTCAGCGTTGTACTCACTGTCGGAGATGCCCATCACTCGTTGGTCGAGACGGTATGCAGAACAGCCCGAGATACTCCAATATCTTCGCCGGCTCGTCCTGGCCGGCGGACTTGACCTGCAGCTGCGCACGCGGACCGAAGTCGTCGAGATGACCTTCGATGAACAGGCCGGCCGTTGGCGTTTGGTGACCGAATCCAGCGAGACGATCTGGTGCGATGTCGTGATTTCGGCCGTGGGGCAGCTCTCGCGACCTCATACGCCGAATATTGCCGGCGAAGACACCTTCGGGGGGCCGCGCTTTCATTCGGCGCGCTGGGACCATTCGGTATCACTGCGCGGCAAGGAAGTAGCCGTCATCGGGACAGGCGCAAGCGCGATACAGTTCGTACCACGGATCGCACACGAGGCACAGCGCGTAACGCTGTATCAGCGCACGGCACCGTGGATTTTGCCGAAGTGGGACAGCAAGTACGGACGTACTCACCACCAGCTCAGTACGGTCCTGCCGCTGTGGCTGCGCCTTGAGCGTTTCGCGGTATGGCTGATTTTTGAAGTGCTCGCAGTGACGTTGGTCGACGCGAAGCCCTTGTCACGCATCCTCGGCGCGATCGCCCGCTACCACCTCCGTCGGCAGGTTGCCGATCCATTGCTGCGCCGGCAACTCACGCCATCAGATGCGCCAGGGTGCAAGCGGGTGTTGTTCTCGAATGATTACTACCCCGCGATTGCCAACGGTGAAGTCTCGTTGGTGACCAACGCGGTTGCGAAGCTTTGCGACAAGGGAGTCGTGACCGACGATGGCGTTCTCCACCGCGCGGACGTCGTCATTTACGGAACAGGTTTCCGCGCTACCGACTTCCTCGCCCCGATGCGTGTTCGCGGCTGCGGCGGAGTGACTCTGGACGAGGTGTGGGGGACGCAGGCGCACGCATACCTGGGCATTACAGTCCCGATGTTCCCGAATCTCTTTCTCCTCTATGGCCCGAACACGAACGTCGGTTCCGGGTCCATCATTTACATGATCGAGTCTCAGGTCCGTCATATCAGCGCCCTCATCAAGATTTTGGCGAGTGATCCGGGGCGTACGGTCGACGTCAGGCCAGACATCGAGCAAAGCTACAACACCCGATTGGGCCGGCGGCTGCGAAGGTCGGTGTGGGCGCTTTGCGCGAGCTGGTACACGACCTCGAGTGGCGCGATCCCGACGAACTGGCCTGGGCCGACATTTGCCTACCGGATCCTTACCCGCAAACCACGCAGTCGCGATTATCTATTCAGGCACGTTGAACGCCTTTCAGTTAGACGGCCCGAGTGAGAACGGCGCGAGGCTGCGCAGATGATCCAGGTCGCAGGCGTGTCTAACATTTTATTGTTCACTGTTCAAATATTGACATTCAGCACATCTATGTAAACTATTATCAGATACCCGTGCAGCAGAGCGCCCAGGAGGCATCGTGGCTAATCAGCTTCTCGCACTCACGCGTCACCCCAAGGAGCGGTTGACGTCTGTCCTGTTGGCGCCCGCCCCCCGCGTCGTCGATGACAAATGGCGACAGTGGAGTCGGGACTGGAGAGTCCGGGAACTTGCGCCGGCCCCCGCCGGATCTGGGCTGAGAGCCGTCCTAGGGGACGCTGGACTCCCGTTGCTGGGGCACACTGTCGACTACATCCGATTTGGTTCAGAATTCAGTCGGGAGCGTTACGAACGTTTGGGCTCGGTCTCGTGGATGGGCGCATTCGGTACCAAAATGGTGGTCATCGCCGGTCCAGACGCAACGCGTGAGGCGTTCACAAGCGAAGCCAAGGCCTTTTCTCAAGATGGCTGGTCCTTCCTGATCGATGCTTTCTTCCATCGCGGTTTGATGCTCATGAGCTTCGACGAACATTTGATGCACCGGCGCATCATGCAGGAGGCGTTCACGCGTCCTCGCCTGACCGGATATGTCGGGCAGGTAGCCCCGAGCGTTCGCGCAGCCGTGCCCGCATGGCCGACCGGTCCGTCGGTCCGGATCTACCCGTTGTTAAAGAATCTCACCCTCGACATTGCCACGGATGTCTTCATGGGTGGCCGCGGCAAGGACGAGAGCGCTGCTGTCAACGAGGCGTTCGTCTCCACTGTTCGCGCGGCAAGTTCCTTCGTGCGAGTTCCACTCCCGGGCACCAGGTTCCGCGCCGGCGTGCATGGGCGCCGCGTGTTGGAGGACTACTTCTCCCGACACCTGCCGGCCGCGCGTGCAGGCGAGACCGACGATCTATTCGCCGCCCTCTGCCAGGCGACCACAGAAGACGGTGAACGGTTCTCCGACGAGGATGTGATCAACCACATGATCTTTCTCATGATGGCCGCCCATGACACCTCCACGATCACCACCACTGCTGTCACCTACTTCCTCGCTAAACATCCTGAGTGGCAGGAGAAGGCAGCGGCGGAGGCGCAGTCCTTCGGTCACGATTCGCCAGATATCGACGAACTGGAGCAGATGACGGTCCTCGATCTGATCCTCAAAGAAGCTCTGCGTCTGCTGGCGCCCGTTCCGCTGGTGATGCGCAAGACCGTCCGCGATGTCGCCATCGACGGCTATCACATCCCCCCAGAAACCTTGTGCGCAATCACACCCGCCGTAAATCACTTCGACCGCAGAATATGGAGCGACCCGGACCGTTTCGATCCGTCTCGCTTCGACGAGCCCCGGCGCGAGGACCAACAGCACCGATTCGCCTGGGTGCCGTTCGGCGGCGGAGCGCACAAATGCATTGGGATGCAGTTCGGCACACTCGAGGTGAAAGCAATCCTGCACCAGATGTTGCGTACCTACACTTGGACGGTCCCAAACAACTATCACGTGCGTTGGGACAACACCTCGCTGCCCATTCCCGTGGACGGACTGCCTGTGACGTTGCGGCACCGATGAGCGGTGAGAACTCGCCTTACCTGGAGCCCACGGAGTTCCTCGATTGGCAACATGAATCGGTACGCGACTTCGTTGCAGCGGCGACCCGCGGCGCGGTCGACGACACCACGAAGGCCATAGCCATCTTCACTGCTGTCCGCGACTCGATTTGGTATGACCCCTACACCGTGACCGATGACCCGCATGCGTATCGCGCCAGCACCATCGCAACTGCAGACCGCGCGTACTGCGTCCCGAAGGCGGTGCTCTTGACGGCGGCCTGCCGAGCAGCAGGCATCCCGGCGCGGCTGGGGTTCGCCGATGTCCGAAACCACCTTCAGACCGAGACATTGCGTGAGCGGATGGGCGGTACCGACGTCTTTGTCTACCACGGATACAGCCTCATGCATCTCGGCGGTGTCTGGGTCAAGGCAACTCCGGCGTTCAATCGCGAGCTATGCGCACGGTTCGGCGTCCCGCCAATTGATTTCGACGGACGCACAGACGCCCTGCTACACGGGTTCGCCGCTGACGGCACACAACACATGGAATATCTGAGGGATCGAGGCGCCTTCGACGATCTACCGCTGGCAGAGATCCTGCAAGCGCTCAGAACCCACTACGGGCCGCTCATAGGCGATGCGAGTCGCCATCCAGACCTGTTCGCCTGAAGGGCCGATGCGTAATGCACAGCACGATGCAAGACGTCCAGCTCACAATCTCGGCAATTGTCCGCCATGCCGCCTCCATTCACGGAAACAGCGAGGTGATCGCCCCCGACGGAACTGGATACCGAAGTATGTCCTACCGTAGCGACCTCGCTCCGCTGCAGGGATGCGGGAAGACGGTGTTGCGTTACGAGGAGATCCTGGCGCAGCAACCGGAGACTTTCGATTGGCCCGAGATCGATGGGCGTTCCGCCGCGGCCATGTGCTACACCAGCGGGACTACTGGAAATCCCAAAGGTGTTGTCTACAGCCACTGTTCGACCTACCTACATGCACTGACCGCCTGCACGTCGAACGCCCTGGCAGTGAGCGAGTCCGACCGTATCCTGGCCATTGTCCCGATGTTTCACGCCAATGGGTGGGGACTGATCTACGCGGCGTTGATGTCTGGTGCGGACTTGGTATTACCCGATCGCCATCTGCAAGCCGCGCCGCTGGTGTCGATCATCGAAGAGACTCAGCCGACTATCGCCGGTGCAGTGCCGACGATCTGGAACGATGTCGATCGATACCTGGAATCGAATCCCGCCCGGGACATCTCCTCACTTCGGCTGGTTGCCTGCGGGGGATCGGCAGTCCCCGTCTTGCTGATGGGGGCATTCGAAGACAACGTGCCTATCGTGCAGGCATGGGGCATGACCGAAACCTCGCCGCTGGCTACCGTCGCACGCGCAGCGCACGGAGTAGGCGAGACCCGTGCGTGCGAGATGCGCGAAAGCCAGGGTCGGCCGATGTGCGGTGTCGAGATCCGGTTGCATGACGACCACAAGAAGACCGTGCCGCGGGACGGTCGATCAGCGGGTGAAATACAGGCGCGAGGCCCGTGGATCACCGGCGCCTACTTCGGCGACGATGATCCGGACAAGTTCGACGGAGGGTGGCTGCGCACCGGCGACGTCGGCCGGATCGACCCGGACGGGTATCTCACGCTGACCGATCGTGCGAAGGACGTCATCAAGTCAGGTGGAGAATGGATCTCCTCAGTCGAGCTGGAAAACACGCTGACTGGTCACCCGGCGATCTACGAAGCTGCGGTGGTGGCAGTTCCCGACGACAAATGGCAGGAAAGACCGCTCGCCCTGGTCGTGGTTCACCGTGGAGCCGAGGTCGACATCGACCGACTGCGCGCGTTTCTGTTGGACAAGGTCGCCAAATGGTGGATCCCGGAGCGGTGGAGTTTCGTGTCTGAGATTCCCCGAACAAGCGTCGGAAAATACTACAAGAAGGCCATACGCGCGCGTCACTGCGCCGGCGAGTATCAGATCGAAACGTCCTAAGAAATCAAACCCATTGATATCGAACAGCCGAGAGGGAATCCTGTGACAGCATCAATTTCTCCCTGGATGAGCGCCGAATTGATCGAGCTTCGTGACCTTGCCGCGAAGTTCTTCTCGACCGAATTGGCACCACATGCGCAACGTTTCGCAGACCAGCACCAAGTTGACCGAGAATTGTGGCACAAAGCCGGCGAACTAGGCCTGCTCTGCATGTCCATACCCGAAGAATACGGCGGGGGAGGCGGCACATTCGCGCACGAAGCCGTCGTACTCGAAGAGCAAGCCCGAGTCGGGGACAGCTCATGGGGCGCAGGGCTGCACAGCGGAATCGTCGCGCACTACATCCTCCAGTATGCGGCCGAAGAACTACGGAGGCAGTGGCTGCCCAAGATGGCCTCAGGCGAAATGATCGGTGCGATCGCCATGACGGAGCCAGGGACCGGTTCTGATCTGCAGAGTGTCAAGACCAAAGCAATTCTTGACGGTGACGAGTACGTGATCACCGGCGCAAAGACCTTCATCACCAACGGTCAGCAAGCCGACCTGATCATCGTCGTCGCCAAGACAGATCCAAGTCAGGGCGCCGCCGGCATCTCGCTGATCGTCGCCGAAGCCGATCGACCCGGATTCCGGCGCGGCAAGGTCCTCGACAAAATCGGCCAACGCGGACAAGACACCTCCGAGTTGTTCTTCGACGACGTAAGAGTTCCCCGCTCGCACCTCCTGGGCGAGACCGAGGGTCACGGTTTCAGTCAGCTGATGACGCAGCTACCTCAAGAGCGGCTCATCGTCGCGGTTGGGGCGGTCGCGGCGATGGAACTTGCCGTGGAGCAGACACTCAAATACACCCGTGAGCGGGAAGCGTTCGGACGGCCCGTCTTCGGCTTCCAGAACACGAAATTCATCTTGGCCGAAGCTGCAACCGAAACGCGCATTGCACGAGTATTTTTGGACTACTGCATCGACCTACACCTCGCGGGCCAACTCGACGTCCAGACCGTCGCCATGGCGAAATGGTGGACCACTGAGCGAGCGATGAAGGTGCTCGATGACTGTTTGCAGCTTCACGGCGGATACGGGTACATGACCGAGTACCCCATCTCGAGATTGTGGGTGGACCAGCGCGTGCAGAAAATCTACGCCGGCACAAATGAGGTGATGAAGGAAATCATCTCGCGTTCCCTATGACCCTGAACGATTTGCCACCTGCACATTACTCACCTGGGAGGAGGATTGATGGCATCTACAGCGGTGCCATATCGCCACGAAATGAGTGGACACTGCGGATCGGGTGCCCTTCGGGACTTGATACCAGATGCTCCTATCTTCAGGCAATGAGTTCGTTGGTTCTTCTGCTGGGTTGGCGGAGGGCGTGGTAGATCTCGCGGGCGATGTAACGCTTGATGGAGCGCATGATCTCATTCTTGGTTTTGCCTTCGGCCAGGCGGTGAACGAACTAGTCGCGGGTGGGCTGATGACGGCGCATGCGCACCACCAGGATGACGTGCGGGGCACGGTTGGCGTCGCGATGGCCTCCCCAGTTGAGCCGATGGCGGATCGTTTTGCCGCTGGGGGCTTCCAGTGGGCTGACCCCGCAGAGTTTGGCCAAAGCGGCGTCGCTGCCGATCCGAGCGGGGTTGTCGCCGAGGGCGGTCAGTAGCCTGGCAGCGGTGTCGGGCCCGACGCTTTAGCTCGGATGCGGCGATGGCGGTGATGGTGTCGACGCGGCGTTCGAGTCGGGCGGCTTCGGTGTCCAGCTGGTGGCAACGTGCCGCATCGACTTGATCCCAGTAAAGAAAGTCCTCACACGGTCGGGTTGCGGGCGCTTGCAAGGTTCTGGACGGGGCATGGTGTCGCAGGGTGGGCTGCGCGCCGGACCCGGCAAGAGGTGACGAGGGACAAGCGTGCGCCTAGGGCGCAGTGGCGCGGCTTGCGTGACTTGGGCTTGGTGTAGAGAGCCGGCGTTGTTCGGGATATTGGCTTGTGGTTCGTGGCAGCGGACGGGAGCGCCAGCGGACGGTAGCCGCCACGGTGTCGTTGGGCTAAAGGCCCCGTGCTGTCACGAGGTCGATGAGGGATTTCGCGGCCTGCCCCAGGTCATCGAGGATGCGGTAGCCTTTGTCGGCGGTGGCGTATGACGGGTAGCCGATGACACCACTGGAGGTATAGGCGCGCATGCCGACGGTGGTCAGGTAGCGCAGGTCGGTGGCGGCGTGTTCGGCGCTGGCCCATCCGTCGCGCAGGTAGTCGGGGTAGGCGGCCAGCAGGATCGACGCTTCCAGCTCACTTGCATGTATGTCGTCGTGCATGGTGCTCACCAGTGCCGCAGCGGTGCGGGCGTGGTCCCAGTCTTCTCGGCTGGGGTAGAGGCCTAGTGTGATGGCGGCGCCGGACCGGTTGGCTTGCTGAACGCTGTTGGTGAGTACGGCGTTGCCGCCGTGAACCGTCCTGGGTCTGGTGGAGTCCGTGATCGCACCAGGAGGATGTGGCTGTGGCTGCACAGAGGAAGTTCGACCCGGAGACCCGTGAGCGGGCGGTACGGATGTATCAGGACCGGATTGCGCAGGTTGGTGGTTCCAAGCGGGGCGCTCGTCGGCATGTCGGGGAGATTCTCGGGATCAATGAGGCCACGTTGCGCAACTGGGTCGAAGCTCGCTACGGGACGAGCACTTCCACACCCCGCGATGAGGGCCAGGACCCGGCTGCTGAGCTCACAGCATTACGCAGGGAGAACGCTGAATTACGCAGGGCCAATGAGATTTTGAAGACCGCGACAGCGTTTTTCGCGGCGGCGGAGGTCGACCGCCGACTTCGGTGATCGTCGAGCACGGCCTGCCGATCGCCCCGTCCACGTACTACGCGGCCAAAGCCCGTGGCCCGGTCAGCGACGCCGCCTGGGCCGAGGCCCACGCCGCCAACACCGTGCACCGGCTCTATGTGGCCAACCGCCGGCTCTACGGGGTCCGCAAGCTGTGGCACGCGATGAAACATGCTGGTCACGAGATGGGCAGGGACCAGGTGGCCCGGTTGATGCGGATCTGCGGCATCACGGGAACCGTGCGCGGCAAGCGGTCCACGATCACCACCGCCGCAGACCCGGTGCAGCGCGGCACCCTGATTTGATCGACCGAAAGTGGGGTGCCCCGACCCGGCCCGATCAATGGTGGGTCGCTGATTTCACCTACGTGTGGACACTGCAGGGGTTCGTTTACACGGCGTTCTGTGTTGATGTGTTCTCCCGCCGGATTCTGGGATGGCGGGTCATGTCGACCAAGGCCACACCGTTGGTGACCAGCGTCCTGGAACAGGCTGTGTTCACCCGCAAGAGAACAGATTTCCGTTTCACCACAACAGGTTTGGTCCAGAGCCTGTCAAGTTTTCTGTGTAAATCGCCTGTCTGATTGTTCGTCTGAGTAGTTGTTGTGGTGCTTACAGATAGCGTTCGATGCGCTCTGGGTAAACCAGGGCGAGTTGTTCGAGTGCCTTCTTCCAGTTGGTGACCACCTGTCCTTCCACGAGGCGTCCGGGAGCTGTCCGGCCCTGCTTCTTGCCGCGCTCTTTGGCCCGCTGCGCGGCGCGTTTGTCTTCGATGTTGCAGATCGCCAGCCACAGCAATTTCACCACTGAGGCATCGTTGGGGAACTGGCCGCGGTTCTTGATGATCTTGCGCAGTTGATAGTTCAGCGACTCGATCGAGTTGGTCGTGTAGATCACCCGGCGCAGCTCGGGCGGGAACGCCAGAAACGGGATGAACTGTTCCCACGCGCGTTCGAAAACCATAGTCACCGTGGGGTTTTTCTTCCCCAGCTCCGATGCGGTGAACGCGTCCAACTCCACCTGTGCAGCCTCGGCATTGGGTGCGGTGTAGATCGGCTTGAGGGCGGCGGCCACCGCCTTACGATCGGCGTAGGACACGAACCGCAGTGCGTTGCGGATCAGATGCACCACACAGGTCTGCACCGCGGCCTGCGACCAGGTCGCCGCGATGGCCTCGGGGAACCCCGTCAGCCCGTCGCAGCACACGATCAGCACGTCCTTGACACCCCGGTTGGCCAGGTCCGCGCATACCGACGCCCAGAACGAGGCGCCCTCGTTGGGCTGGACCCAAATCCCCAGAACATGCTTGACCCGGCCATATCCACGCCGACCGCGATATGGGCGGCCTTGTTGCGGGTGTGCCCGCCGTCTTTGACCTTCACGATCAGTGCGTCAAGGTAGATCACCGGATACAACGGCTCCAGCGGCCGACGCTGCCACGACAGGACCTCGTCGGAGATCTCGTCGACGATCTTGGAGATCGTCTCATGCGACACCTCGGTCCCAATCGTGGACTGAAGGTGAAATTGTATGTCCCGCAATGTCATTCCACCGGCATAC
The DNA here is from genome assembly GCF_010730955.1 of Mycolicibacterium aubagnense. Taxonomy (NCBI): domain Bacteria; kingdom Bacillati; phylum Actinomycetota; class Actinomycetes; order Mycobacteriales; family Mycobacteriaceae; genus Mycobacterium; species Mycolicibacterium aubagnense. The sequence goes on from NZ_AP022578.1 coordinate 241,137, forward strand.
AGGAGATGATCATGTCATCGAGCCCGCCGATCCGGCGCTGGCCTTTAGGTACCAGGGTCGGGGTGAACGAGCCGTCACGGTCTCGCGGCACCTCCAGAGGCACCGGGCCGGCCTCGGTGAGCACCGTCTTGGGCGAGGAGCCGTTGCGGGCGTTGGGCAGCACCCGGCCGGCCGGGTCGCCCTTCTCGTAGCCCAGATGGTCGGTCAGCTCGGCGGCCAGCCCGCGTTCGAGGGCCAGCTTGATCAGCCCGGGCAGCAGCCCGCCTTCACCGGTCAGCGCGACCTCACCAGTATCGACCTGCGCCAGCAGCTCATCGACCGCGCCCGATGCCCGAAGCGCCTCGGCCATCTCCACCGTGGACGCCGCCTCAACCAGCGCCGAATCCATGTTCTTGCCTGTCGTCACGTCCTGCGATCCTTCCGTTAACAGGACTTACACAGACCATTTGACACGCCCTTGGTCCATCACTCCGATGCCGGCAGCCAGTACACCTCACTGGCGTTCACTGACGCACTACGCGACTCTGGCATCGCCGGGTCCATCGGTTCGATCGGTGATGCCCTCGACAACGCGTTGATGGAATCAGCGATCGGACTCTACAAAACCGAACTGATCGACCGCGACCAATCCTGGACCGGCCGGGCCGAAGTCGAACGCGAAACAGCCACCTGGGTGCATTGGTACAACACCACCCGCTTGCACTCTTCGCTCGGCTATCTCTCGCCGACTGCCTACGAAAACGGCTACCGTGACACCGTCACCGCCGTACCGGAGGTGGCCTAACTAAGGTCTCCATCCAGACCAGGACGCTTCACTCAAACAGCCATGGTCCTGGGCCAGGGCGCCCGTGATGCCGGGGCGGTGCGCGAGGAAATAGATGACCGCACCCCCGGCGTGGGCTACGTGATGATCGACGGCGCCGCACAACCTACGCGGGTGCGGGCGTTCCACGTCACTGATCCTGACATCGCCGCACTGGTCCGCTCGTTTCGTGCACCCGGGCCGCGTCGACGCACCGCGACGGGCAACGACAGCACCGGCACCGAGGACCAGGGGTAAACGATGGCCACCGCCGCGGCGTCATCGACTGGACAGGATCGGTAACCGGCGATCACGCTGCCGGGTATCCCCACAACGCCCGGCACCGTCCTGGACGTCGATACGGTGATCAGCCAGATGGTGCGGCGCGCCTCCACAGTAGGGTTCGATCAGTGGTGGCGGCGCGCCGAATCAGTCGGGTTCTGCGCCCACCCCATCCAACTGGCCGGTGTCGACCGCTTCGGGCGTGCGCAGGTGGCGTGGACCCGCTGCAACAATCGCCGTGCCCACATCTGCCCATCGTGTTCGGATCTCTATGCCCGGGACACCTGGCAGCTGGTGCATGCCGGCGCCGCCGGTGGCCACCACAACGTCCCGCCAGCGTCAGTGTCCGCCCGCAGGTGTTTCTGACGTTGACTGCGCCTGGCTTCGGCGCCGTGCATGGCGCCACACCGGCCAGCCCGAACGGTGCATCCATGGGAAACTGTTGTCGTGCAACCACATTCACGACCACACTGATCCACTTGTCGGCCAGCCCTTGTGCGGACCCTGCTACGACTACCTGTCCCACGTGCTGTTTTTCAGCTGGCACCTGCCCGAACCGTGGCGGCGCTTTACGATCGCCCTGCGCCGCGCCGTTCGGCAGGAACTGAAGGTCCTAGGTTGTGATCTGGATTCGGTGCGCGTCAGTTTCGTCAAAGTCGTCGAAAAGCAAGCTCGCGCCGTCCCGCACATCCACGCTCTCATTCGCCTCGACCCGCCAACGACGAGACCACGGCATCGCGATCACCGTCCCGAACCCGCACCGGGCAGTTGCTGGTCACACCATTCACACTCCCGGCGATGAGGACACTGCTGCCGCGGTTGCCGTGCGGTTCGGCACTCAGATCGACACTCAATCGCTGACTGCCGAATCATCGGTCATCCACGATGCTTCAAATGCCGGCCTGGCCAGCGGGTTTTCTGCGCGCCGCGTGGCCTGCTACCTCGCCAAATACGTCACCAAGAGCCTGCAGGACTTCGGGATAGCCGCCCGCCGCCTGTCCACCGAAGCCATTGCCGCCCTTGATGTTACCGAGCACACCCGGTCTATTCTGTTCGCGATTGCTGCTCTTGATCACCACGCCGTCACCGATGCCGCGCGCGAGTCGCCATGGACCGGGATAGGCCGGTGGCTACACACCCTGGGCTACCGCGGCCACATCACCACCAAATCTCGCCACTACTCGACCACCATGACAGCACTACGTGTCCACCGCGCTGAATGGACCGCAACCAAGACGCCAAAACCGCAGCAGCGCAACATGATCAGATGGATACCGCGGACCAGATTGGATGGGAAATCGATCGCGCTGGTCATGCTACGACAGGCGACCGAGTCCTGGCTGTTTCGGCCAGCCTGCGACATATCAAGACCAGGCGCACCGGATTGGTGGAGGTCCGTGACCAGCAATCGGATCGACCAAGGCGCCGTGATGATTGACAACTCCAACACCGCGCACCCGCACTCCGAAGGCGGCGACCAAGTCAGTGCTCGGATTTTGTCAGAGGGAGGTGCTGAAATCGTGGTGCCCGAAGACTATGTCCTCCCGTGCGAAGCTAACCGCGCCCTGATCCGCGTAATACTGGCTATACGGGACCGGACGCTCGGAGGAGACAGGGGAGTCGCGTGAGCATGAGGTTCGCCTTTTATGGCCGAGTAAGCACCGAGGACGCTCAAGATCGAGAGGCGAGCCGTAGTTGGCAGAAGCGACGGGCAGTCGATCTGATCGCTCCGCACGGGGGCGCAATCGTCACTGATTACTTCGATATCGGACAGAGTCGTTCTCTCCCGTGGAAGCGCAGGCCCGAGGCCTCGCGACTCCTCGCTGATGTCACGACCAGAGACCGCGGCTTCGATGCTGTAGTGATCGGGGAACCGGCCCGTGCCTTCTATGGGCCGCAGTTCGCCCTCACCTTCCCGGTGCTCACGCACTACGGCGTCGGCCTATGGGTGCCGGCGGTTGGCGGCGCGGTTGCCCCCGGCTCCGAAGCGCACGACTTGGTGATGACGCTTTTCGGCGGGATGAGCAAGGGCGAGCGTGCGCGAATCCAGATGCGCGTCCGTACGGCGATGTCCGCTCTCGCGCAGGACACGTCCCGATATCTCGGTGGTCGACCACCGTACGGCTACCGGCTCGTCGACGCCAGCCCGCACCCGAACCCTGCAAAAGCGAATCTTGGCCAGCGGCTTCACCGCCTCGAACGCGACCCGGTGACCGCTCCGATCGTCGAGCGGATCTACCGAATGTACGCCGATGGGGCTGGCCTGCGGTACATCGCGCAGCAGCTCACCGATGATGGCGTACCGTCGCCGAGCCAGTATGACCCGGCCCGGAATAGTCATCGCGATCCGCGTGGATGGTCCCATTCAGCGATCCGCGCGATTCTCGACAACCCTGCCTATCGGGTGTCCGCGTATGGGGCAAGCAGGAGAAATACGAGGTGCTGGTCGACCCCGATGACGTCGCCGCTGGGTATGCCACGCGAATGCGATGGCGGAACCATGGGGACTGGATCACCCCCGACCGGCGGACGCACGCGGCCTTGGTTTCCGATGAACTGGCAGAAGCTGTTCGTCTTCGGATACAGAGCCGGCGGGGTCCAGGTCTTGTATGCAGCAGAGAATCGACCGTGCCGTACGCGCTGCGTGGGCTGCTCTACTGCGCCGCGTGCGGCCGGCGTATGCAGGGCGCAGCGCGTCCAGGAAAGCAAACAACGCGCATTCTCTATCGCTGCGAGTTTGGTAAGTCGCGTTCGGTACCTGTCGATCTGAGCGATCACCCGCGCAGTGTCTACCTCCGTAAGGACGTGTTGACGCCTCGGCTCGATAACTGGATCGCCAGTCTTGCAAATCCTGACGACCTGGCGCGGGGGCAGGACATTGACCCAACTGCAGGGACCGGCTACGCCGCTCTGCAGCGCTAACTAGGTGAAGTGAATCACAAGATCGCTGCCTTGGTCAGCGCGGTGGAATCTGGTGTGGCCGTTGAGGATTTGACGGCTGCGTTACGGCGTCGCACCGCTGAACGTGACGAGCTAAGGGCCAGCCTTGAGCGAACTGAGCTGCCAAACGTCCTGTCGGCAACACAGATCAGCGAGATAGTCGAAGCGCTAGGTGGTTTATCTGCCGTACTTGGTGAGGCGACCGGGGCCGAACGCGCCGAGGTGTACGCGAGCTTGGGCCTGCGTCTTGATTACGACCCGCATCTTCAGCGAGTCACGGCGACTGCCGACTTAAGTCGTGTCGCCCGACGTGTCCGAGGGCGTTGTTGTCGGGGATGTCGGTCCAGCGTTGGTCGTTGGCTCTCCACATGCGGTCGCATTGGTCGCATTGATGGCGGAAGTGCGCGAGGTACGCCAGCGCAACGTAGAAGAGCCGATCACTGAATGCGGGGATGCGGCCGGCGATGACGGAGTTTGGTTGTTGTTGTAGGGATGGGGCCAGGTGATGATCGAGACGGTCAGAAACACCACTTCGGTGTTGCGCGCGTTCGGGTTTTCGCCGGGCACCATCAGCGGCGGGATGCGCGTAGTCGACAGCGGCGATCCCATCGGCGTGGTCAGGTGCGCCCGCAGGGCATCGGTTGCCGGCGTGTGCATGTGCTGACTCTCCTTGCGGTACTGCAGGGTTTGCCGTGGCGTCCCGGGTATGGTCACGATCCCTTGTCCTGCTTGCGTGTTCGGCATTTGTGGCCGGTTGACGGCATCGGTTCAAAGCAGGTCTGGCGTCGCGGCGAGCAGGACAAGTGGCGGATGCCTTGTCCGCAGGTCACCGGCTGTCCGCATTCGGTGCACGCCGGCCATCGGGTCGCCGGTGGCGCGAAAGATGTTGGACGTCCTAGTGGTAGCGGCAGGGGACCGTCGGCGGGCACGATGCGTTCGGCGGGTCCGCTGGCTGCCGGGAGTGTTCCGGGTGTCGCCCGGCTCTCCGTAGGGGCTTGATGCGTGGTGACAGGTGCAGTCATGGTGTGGTGCACAGCCTTTCGCAGCCCCAACGGGAGCGTCGTTAGCGTTCGGTCAGCGTGGTGGTGCCGGTGAACGGGTCGGTGTAGGTGGTGTCGTGCAGGTGGCTCGGGATGGTCAAGACCGCAGACAGCAGTGCGAAGAATGTCCAGACGGCCAACAGGGACGCGGCGCCGGTGCCGACGATCATGGGCCACCAGCGGATGGTGGGCGGCGTGCGGAATCGGTTGGTGGTCGAGGGGGATACGCGGCGGCGCGGCGGCGGGGCTGGACTGGGGTCCAAGATGGTGACCATCGGTGCATGGGTGTCGGCGCCGAGGAACAGGGTGTCGTCGACGTCGCCGGCTTCGGGGGTGAGGGGCCACCAGTCGGACGAGCCATCAACGGCGAGCCAACCTTCGAGAAGGCCGTAGGCCGCGGCGGCCAGAAAGATCGCGGGCAGTTGTGCGACCAGCCAGGGGATCAGGATCGTGGCGGTGAGTGCGACCGAGGTGGGGTCGTAGAACGGCAGCGGAAGCGCGCAGGGGATGGAGGCCCAGATCAGGGCGGGGATGGGGTAGGCGCGTAGGCGTTCGGGAATGAGCCGGGTGAGTTGGTGGTAGAGGACTTTTCCGAGTGCCCAGCCGATCGGGGCGATGGCGGCGCAGACCAAGACCAGAACGATTTCTACGGCGCCCACGCCGCTGCCGTCGAGGCGGTAGATCAGCGGTGGGGTGATTTTGTCGTCGTGGGGATCGGGCCGTGCGCCGACTTCGCCGCGGACGCGGGCGCGGATTCGCTTACCGAGGAGCTCGGCGCGGCGGGTTTGAAACATGAAAACGCCGGTGTGCGCGGCGATCCAGGCGCGGCGCTGGTCGTCGAAAACCTCAGCGGGCATTGACGTCGACCTCCTGCGGCGGCCGCATCTCGGCCAGCAGTTTGCGCACGTCGGTGAGGACTCCGACGCTCTGCTCGACGAGGTCTTCGCAGACTTTCAGGACGGTCTGGACGTGGGCGGCGTCGCTGCTGGCGCATACCGGTTCGCCGCCGTCGAGAATCGCCGCCGAGGTGCCTTCGGCCCATCCGAGGGCCTGGTCCAGGCGGGTCAGTGTGCGCGTGGACAGGGTGCGGTCGCCGGTGGTGGCTTTGTGCAGGGTGCTGCGGTCCGGCCCGCCGCGGCGGGCGAGCTCGATGCGGCTCATCCGCAGGGCGCCGATGCGGATGGATACGTAGTGATCGAGCCGGGCCGGCCCTGACGATGGAATCTTCACACCCATGAAGCTACCTATTTTCCTCCTAATTCGTCTATCAATGTCGACATATTCACCCATAAACGTCTACTGTCACCCATGAAGCTACTCATGTCCGGGTTTCGTCGGTAGGACACGAGCGCCGGAGTAGACCAGGAAAGGCAGGGAAACCGTCATGAAGACGTTGATGGCGGCCGGGGCGGTTCTCGCCAGTGCCGTTGTGTTGTTGCTGAGCATCGTTGCGGCGCTGATCGCCGTGGTGGTGGACGCCATCGTCAAGCTGTTGCCGCTGATCGTGCTGGTCTTGGTCGCGGTGGCGGTGGTGCACTGGCGGCGGGGCCGAAAAGCAGCAGTGCGCCGATGATGCCCGGCTGCGCACCCAGTGGTCCCGAATCACCACTGAGCCTGCGGTGGCTCGTCCGGCGGTACCGCTGCCGGTCCGAAGCGCACCTCGCGGGCGGTGTACCTGGTGCGCGGAGACGACAGCGGTTTGAGCAGCGGCCGCGAGGACGGCTACGTGAAAGTGGCCGCCGCCCAGCTGCCCCCGGCTCGCGATGCCCACGCTCCTGCGCGACGTACAGCGCGGCCGACCTCGGGGCGCGTACACCGGCGCGCGGTGCGGAGGGCTCGGCCGTGAGCATTGGTAGTGATAAGGACTGGCTACGTTCGATCGGCGTCAGCACCGCGGCTGAACGCAACCTGGACCCGGTGGACCTTGATGATGACGAGGCCGACCACGAACTACCGGCAGCGCCGACGCCAACCCCACCCTCGGCAGCGGCTGATCCCGAGGACGGCGCGCCCACGATCGGGGACTCCAGCGAGCCGGCTGGCGCGCGGCCCGATCAGGGTGAGCCAGCGCCGGCCGATGTCGCAGACCGTGCGGGGGTGGCAGCCAACGGTGAAGCTGCACCGGGCAATTCAGATGATTCCGGCAATGATCCGGAACGCCGGTCGTGGCGCTTCAACCCCTGGGTCGCTGCGGTCTCACTCGGGGCCGTCGCCGCGTGCACGCTAGTGACCTGGGGCGTGACCGTGCTGACCTCTACGCCGGCGCCGCCCCCGTCTCGCCCTCAGGCCGCAGCGCGCATGCCGGTTCAGCAAGTGCCGCCGCCACCGACCGGCGCCAATCCGGCATCGGCCGACGCGCCGATTCCGTTCACTGCAAGCGCAGACTGCCCGGTCGGGTCGACGTCGGCCAACAGCCTCTCCGACCCTCAGGCCCTGGCCCCGTGGATTTGCGTGCGTCCTGTTGACGGGCAAGTCGTGCACATCGACCTGGGCCGGGACTACGTGATCACGGCTGTGGCGATCGTGCCGGGCGCGGTCAAACCCGGCCCGGGCGACCAGGGCGACCCGTGGTTATTGCACCGCGTGGTGAGCCGATTGCAGTGGGGCTTCAACGATCTGCAGCAGACAACCAAACCGCAGGACACCGGCAACAAGCGCGGCGAGGTGGTCATGGCGATCCCGAGTGTTCACGCATCGGCGATCACGGTCACGATTCAGCAGACCAGCCGACCGCCTGTAGCGGCACCGACCCCGACCGCACCGGCGGGCGCCCCGGGCGGGGGAATGCTGGGATCGATTCTTGGCTCACCGAACAGCGACAATCCCCCGCCGGCGACCACTGCCAATTCCGATCCGGATTCGCAGGACCCCAGCGGCGGCACGTTCGCCGTCAGCTCCATCAAGATCATCGGACATAGGGCGAGCTGATGTCACCTATCACCAACACCTGGCGCAAGCGTCTGAGCACGGGGGGTCTCCTTACGCGCCGTACAGCGTTGGCCCTCTTGATCGGGTCGTCGTCGATCAACGGACTGCACATCGCCTGGAAGGCTGTGTTTCGGACCCACCGCTACCGGTAGCGGCCATCGCGCACACCGTCGACAGCCAAGCCGATCTGGCGAAGGCCTTCGCGATCGACTGTGTGACACGGTATTTGACGAGTAGCGCGGTCGATACCCAGAACCTGGGGCAGTGCTTTCCACGCCCGGAGAAGTTCACGCTGCCCACCACGCCGGCAGTGATCGTGTCCAATGCGGGGGCCTACGCCAACCCGTGGGGCCCGTCCTTGCCGCACGTCACCACGTACGCGGTAGTGGTCGGGGTGACCGAGCAGGCGTATGCCACCGCACCCAGGGTACGCAACTACTTTCAGTTGTCGGTCGGGGTCTATGACCACGCCGCACCAATGGCTTTGGACAATCTGACCCCGATCGGGGCGCCCCCGACCGGGGTCAAGATTGAGCTGAACTACCGGTGAGCATCCCGTCGAACGCGCCGCTGTTCACGATGCTCTCGGGGTTTGCATCGTGCTATCTGACCAATTCCGCTGGGCTGGAACGTTTTGTCACCACCGATTCGGGATTGCAGGCGTTGCACCGCTACGCGGCCGCGACCCTGACCACGGTGACCGCCGCGTCCAATCCTGTTGACAATCCGCCGGATAACACCGAACTGCAGGTGCGTTTAGAAGTGTCGACCCACGACGAGCAATACACCCCCGGTGATTGGTCGATCGCGGTGACGTTGCGTGCCAGCGGCGGCGCCTGGTTTGTCTCCGGTATCGACCCGGTACCGGAGATGTCCACCCATTCGACGGCCTCTCCGGCCGCGCCGACGGCTGCGGCACAGCCGAACTGAAACCCTTTGGAACGGAGCAGATCTGATGAACACCTTCAAAGACTTATTTCTCAGTTTCTTCACGTGGGCGTCGCACCACATTTACTTCTTCTGCGCGGGGGTCGGGCTTGGGGTGGCCGCTGCGGTAGCAATCCTGCAAACGCTTGGGTACGGGTGGCGCAAGGGTGCTGCGTCGGGCATCGTCGCATTCTTTATTGCCGCGATCATGTCGTTCTTCTTCGTCAGCGGCGGCGACATCCGTGGGATCTACACCCGCAATTCGGCCCGCGCCGACACGGCGCGTTGCCTGGTCAATTCGAGTCCGTCGCAGGGTGTCTGTGTCTCGCGAACTGGCGGGAACGGTCTGCACATCGACCTTGGCCACGACTATCTGATCTCAGCCGTGGAAATCCGCGGAAATCACACCTAGAACACCGCAGGCAACAAGAAAGCCGGAACCGAAACCCTTTAGAACGGAGCACGTCTCATGGACTTCTTCACTTGGTTTTCGCACAACGTGTATCTCGTTATCCTCGCAATTGGGGCGGTCCCAGCCCTGCTAGCGGGGTTCCTGGCGGCTCGACGGGGCAGATTTTGGAGAACAATCGCGTCCTCCGTCGTCGCATACGCCGGTTTCGTGTTCTTGTCGATTCTGGCGGTATACGCGCTCGGGGTTCGCGACGTGGGCGCTAGCAGCGACTCGGGCCATTCCGCGAGTGCGGGATGCTCAACGGATTCGACGCCGTCCGGCGGCCTCGCCGTTCCTCAAGCCCGGGCCCGGTGGATCTGCGTTCGCGATGTTGGCGGGCAACTTCTGCACATCGACCTGGGCCGGACCTACGTGATCACAGCTGTGTCGATCGCGCCCATAACACCGACGGCTGCGGCACAGCCGAACTGAAACCCTTTTAGGACGGAGCACTTCTCATGGACATCATCTCGGCATCACATCACGTGTACTACATCATCGCCGGGGTCAGCGCGACCGCGGCGCTGGCGATCGCCATCGTGCGCGGTTTGCATCACGGGTGGCGTAAAGGGGCTGGCGCGGGCATCGGCACATTCTTCGGTTTCGTGTTCTTCTCGATCCTGATCGTCAACGCCGTCGGTATCCGCGACTGGGGTAACACCGAGTTCCAAAAGGACACCGGCATCCACTCCGACCGCAGCAGTGTGTACGGCCGATGACAGTCACCCAGAACAGTGGAACGGTGGCAGCACCGGCCGTCGGTGATACCGCAAAAACGTGGAGCGGTATCCGCGACGTCGACATCGCTGTCGGCGAGGACGGGTCCGGCAGCCGCTGGCCCGGCGGCCCGTACCGTAAACCCGAGCTGATTGCGATCGGCGTCATCGTGGCTCCCACGGTGACTTGGGCACGGGTGAATATGGACTCGGGTTATGCGCTGCCGGTGTTCCTTGGCGGTCTGGCCGCCGCCGTGGTGGCATGTTTTCTTCTGCGTCTGGTGTTGCCGAAATCCCGCCCGTCACTGAGTATTCGGTGGCGATGGTTCAAGAATTCACTGTTTGCTCCGCACCTGGTCAGTACGTCCTACGACGGCGGCTCCAGCCTGAAAGGGGCGCGAACCGACGCCGATCTCGATCCACCGAAGCAGGTCATCGGCAATATCCGGTTCACCGCATCGGGGTGACCGCCGAATACCTGTTGAGGGGTTGGCGGTGACGATGCGCTCGCTGGCCACGCACGAGCGGGCAGCCAAGCTGACGCGGCAGATGGGTCGCAATCTGCCCTCGGGCAGCCGACTGTCCGGCATGATCAGCGCCGATGACCAGGACCGGATTTTGCGCAACATGGTGGGCCGGTACTCGCGGGTAGAGCAGTGGGTGTCGTACTGCCGTTTGTGGGTGCCTCGAATTGCCAACCCGCTGGACAAGGAACAGAAAGGCCGCGAATATCTCGGGCCCGTGCGTCGACAGCTGTGGTTGTCGATTCCGGTGGACTCCGGACGCGAAGGCCGCACCGTGGGCGGGCGCTCGCAGAAGGCGTGGGATTGGATCGCCGGTCGCGACCATGACTCCGACCAGTCGGTGGGCCGCTATCAGACGCTCGCCGCCGACATCATCGGGTCACTGCCGGACGAAATCGGCTTCACCCCGGCGACACCGGCACAGATTCGTTGGCAGTATCGCCACCAGGTGGGCCTGGGCGTCGATCACACGCCGATGCCCGGACGAGGTGGCCCGACCACGTTGCAGCAGGCTGATTTTGGGCGTGTGGGACTCGACGAGGGCGCCAACATCGGCCGGCGCGGGTGGTGGCCGACGATGCGTCCGGTGGTGCGGGTCTATGACCCAGCGAACCTGAGCGCACCGCCGAGCTATCAGAGCTTCCTGGTGATCAACCACTTCCCTGAATCCGGGTTGAAGTTCACCGGCGCCGCCTATCTACATGCCCTGGACAACGTGTCCGCCCCGGCGGTCATCGATTGGCTGCAGGACCTGACGGTGCGGACTCCCGAACAAGCCCAGAACCTCAACAAGACCAACGCCAAGAACATCAAAGATCAAGGCGTGCAACGCGGTAACGACGAGGATTCCGGTCGGGAGCTCGCCGGCAAGCTGCGCGGGACACGCGAATACGGCAGGGAGCTGCGCCACAATCCCAGCGAACGCGAGCTCGACGTCGCCGTGGTTATCGCGGTCGGCGCCGACTCACCGCATAACCTGGAACAGGCGGTCAAGAAGATCGGACAGGAACTCGACCAGGTCGGCATCAGCTTCGTGCGGTTCCGTGGATCACAAGCTGAGTTCTGGAAGGCTTGGAATCAGGGCAGCGACCATAACGGCCCAGTTGAGGAATTTCGGGACCCGACGACCGCGCACCGCTGGTCGCGGTTCATGCCGCTGCTGACCGAGCGGGTCGGCAACTCGACGGCAGCGCGCTGGCAGTCGATCAGAGCACGATGCGCCCCCGCATCATCTTGCACGACCCCGAAGGCGCGGCGGCACGCAACCACAACACCGGCACCGGGGTGGTGGGCGATCCGGGGAGCGGAAAGTCCGCCGCGACAAAGAAATCCGGCGTCGAGAAGGTCAAGCGCGGCGCTCAGATCGTCGCGTTCGATCCCGGTCCGTTGGAGGAGTGGCGCAAGGCTTTCCGCCATGTCCCCGGTGCTGTGGCGTACAACCCGACCAAAGACCGTGTGTGCGTGGACCCGCTGAGGTGCTTTCCGTACGAGGAAGCAGGAGACGTGGCGGCGGACCATCTCTTGCCGATGATCGGTGTACCCAACCACAGTCGCATGCAGGCCGAATTCACGCTGGCCGTGCGCCCGGATCACCGCACGGGCAACGGCATTCATAGCAGTCGCGGGCTGATCGAATACCTGCGGCGCCAACCGAACCCGGACGAAAACGAGCTGCTGATTCGACTGGAGGCGGCCGCCGCGTCCTCGTACACCCGCGCGGTGTTTGACGACAGCCGCGAGCCGTATCGGCCCGGCGGTAACCCGGCGACGATCTGGCTCACCAACGGGCTCGGCCTGCCCGACGAGGAAGACATCGCCGACCCTGAGAAGTACCGTCGGCTGCAACTGCGCCAGCTGGCTGGGATGGCCATCTACGGGTTGTTGATCGACCTCGAGCAGCGGTACATGTTCGCCAATCCTCAGCAGTACAGCGAGATGATCTTCGAGGAAGCCAAAGAAATGCTGGCCTACCCGGCAGGGGCGCGCACCGCCCACAAAATCACGTTGCAGGGCCGCAAGCACGCCACCGGCGGGACGTTCATCGTTCAGGACTACCGACACATCGAAAATATGGGCGACAAGTTCCTCACCCAGAAATGGCTGTTCCGCATTTGGGTCTGCTGCACGATCAGGTGACAGTTTCGGTCACGCGGCCTGACTGGCCGGTGTGGTCATGATTGCTTCGAATTCGATCGGGGTCAACCGCCCGAGGCCGGACTGGCGGCGGTAGGTGCGCTCGATCCAGGTGACGATCGCGATACGGAGTTGTTCTCGGGTGTCCCAGCGGCGGCGGTCGAGCACGTTCTTCTGCAGCAGCTAAAGAAGCTCTCCATGGCGGCGTTGTCGCCGGCGGCTCCGACACGGCCCATAGAGCCGACCATCTCGTGTTGATTCAAGGCGTGTACGAATTTCCTTGACCGGAACTGAGATCCGCGATCCGAGTGCAGAATGCACCCGCGACATCTCCGCGTCGGGCTACCGCGCTGTGTAGTGCCGGATGGCCAGTTGTGACTTCATTCGGGAGTCGATGCTGCCGACGATCCGGTTGGAGAACACGCCTTAACGCACAGAGGTAGAGCTTGCACCACGGTGCGGTGCTCAGTGATGTCACTGAGCCACAACTGATTTGGCCCTTCAGCGGTGAAGTCACGCTCGACAAGATCGTGCACCGGCGCCCGACTTTGCCGTTCTTGCCGCGTTTCTACCAAACACGCTCCACAGTCGATTCTGCGAGCAGATCCGCCATGCGGTGCGCTCGGCCATCGGCTCGCCGGCATCGCGCGCCTCCACGAGGTAGCGGTAGCCGAACTCCGGATCGTCTGGCGCGTCGAACAGCGCATTGGCGCGGTAGGCCTCGATGAGTTCGGCCTCGGTGATGGGGTCCCAGCCAGCGGTAATACGGTTGGCGGGAGAGCTTGAGTAACGGCACGTCACCGCGACGGGATCCGTCGGCGGCGAGCTCTTTCACGAGCGGGTACCCTTTCCCGGCAGATTGGCCTGCGATAAATACGCTGCGGCCCGACGCAGCACCTCGTTCTCTGCTCTAGCAGTTTGATCCGCCGTCGGGCTTCGCGCAGCTCACCGGACTCGCTGGCGCTCTTGCCGGGCTTGGTGCCTTCGTCGATGTCGGCCTGACGGAGCCATTTCTGCAGCGTCATCGGGTGCACTGAAATCGGTGGCGATCTGCTCGATCGTTACACCGTCATCGCGGTTGAGCGACCCGGACGACGTCGTCGCGGAACTCGCGGGGTAGGGCTCTGCCATGGGGACATCCTTCCAGCCCGCCCATGCTGGGCAAGCCAACTCAGATGTCACCTATTCGTGCAGCAGACCCTTTCGGACCCGGAGCTGGCCGAGAAGACGTTGCGGTGGGCCAAGATTGACCCCTCGCTGTATCCCGACCTGATCGAGGCCTACGCCAACGACACGTCCCCGCCGATAGGCGACATTGGCAGCGGCGACATCGAATACGGGCAGGTTCACCCGTCTCGACGCGGCGAAGGCTTCCTCATCGACGAGTTCGGTGAAGCGGCCCGAGTCAAGTTTTTCGGCGCCGCCACCGACGAATTGGCCGAGGACTTCGACAGCACGCCGACGGTGGGACAGGCAGCATGACCATGACCGAGAAGTTCGCGGTGTGGCTGGCGCTTCATCCGCGCGTGCGCCGGCCACTGATGCTGGCGTGCGGCCTGCAGTTCTTGTCGTTGTGGGCGTTGATGGCTGCCCCGCACGCCGTGGCCGAGACCGGTGCGGCGGGCTGGGCTGGACAGGTTTGCATGACACCTATGGGGTGCCGCTCAAGGACTACTTCCTGTCGGTGGTCAGTACCAGCGAGGCTGCAACCAACAACGGTCAAGGCGTCAGCTTCACCGACCCGAGTACGTGGGTGAAATGGATCGGCTCGGCGATGACAACCGCGACCACCACGGCGCGATCGCTACGGTGCTCACCACCGAAGCCGCCGCGATGGTGTTCATCGCGGGAGTTGCCTTGTGGTTCCTGCGGTTTACGTTGTCGAGCACGTGGCTGGTCACCATCGCCCAGATCGGTCAGCCGGTCTTCGCGGCGGTCCACAAGTTGGTCGATGACATGTGGCTCGGCCCGATGGCCGTGGTGCTGTGCATCGCGGTCGGCGCCGCGCACTGGGCACGCGGCCGCCATGGCAGTGCTTGGTCGGTGTGGGGCACTGGGGTGGTTATGGCAGTTCTGCTGTTGACCTTGTTCCGCAACCCGGTTGAGGATCTCTATTCCGATCACGGCATCATGGCGATGGGCCGCTCTACCGGCTTCGATCTGGCCCTGATGGCCCGCAACGGGAGCTACGTACCGGGTCAGGGCCTCGACGCCCAGCTCGATCACCTGACCTCGAACATTGTCACTGCCGCGGTGCGCTGGCCCTTGCAGGCCTTGAACTTCGGGACCGTGGTCGACAACCACGGAAACTGCGCCGACGCCTGGTCGACCGCGATTCGCAATGCCAACGGACAAGGCGACGGCCCGGCACACGCTATGGGCCCTGCCGGCGACCAGCAGGGCGGCGTATGTGGATATACGGAGGCTCTGGCACATGCGCAGTTCCTCGGCGCCAACGACATGATGCTGGGTGCCGTATACGTGCTGATGATCACCTTGTTCTCGCTGTTCCTGACGTACGTCGGTGTGACGGTGATGCTGGTGGGCCTCAAGGCCCTGTTTTTCGGCATCATCGTCGGCCCAGCGTTTCTATTCGGTATCGCCGGTTTGGCTCGCGCACGCGCGTTCGCCAAGCATTGCGGGTGGCAGATCGGTATCCACGCGGTTGAAATGACGGCGTTCACCGCGTATCTGGGCATCGTGACCGGCTGGATCATGTGGCTTCTCACCACCAGCAGCGTCGGATCGCCCGACGCGATGGTGACACCGCGGATGATCATGCTCGGGCTGAGCTCAGTGGTGGTCGCGCTGCTGTTCCACTTCATCGACAAGAAGTTTCATGCTGACGGGCTGGGAACGATCGGGCACTACGTCTCCGGCGCTTACCACGCCACCGCGGGCGCAGCCCGTGGACAGTACGACGATGCGCGCTCGGCGGTGGACCAGGGCCGCAAGGCACACCGCCGGTACCGCGATTGGCGGAACCGCGGCATCGACGACGACTACGACTCGGAGGAAGACGAGGTGCGAGCGAGCGCCGAGGCGGAGAAGTCCGCTCCGGGCTTCGACGTGGTCAAGCCACGGCCCACCGACGGCGGGGCGTCGGGCGGTGCAGCGAAGTCGGGCAAGGCTGCTGACGCGGCGCGGCGGCCACGGAGGAGCTGAGGTTGCGGAGGTCGGGACGGTAGCCGCTGAGGGGCGGCTGCCGTCGTCGCGCCGGAGGTGGTGTTGCCCGCTGCGCGGCCGTTGAAGCTGCACACCTGGCGCACCGGCACCACGACAAGCGCTCCGGACAGGAACATGCGCCGCACGATGGCGGCCGTCACCACAGCAACGGGGCACGGCCTGAGCCTGGGTACCAATGGCCTGACGCCGAAGCCGCCCCGCCCACCGACGCGGACTATGACTTCCTCAACGAGACCACGGGGCGCGAAGCCGCGTATCCGACGGTCGCGGCTCGCTCGCAGTCTGTGGATACCAACGGGCGTCGTCCGAGCAAGGTGTGGGATCAAGACACTCCGTCATCAGGCGGTGACGGCAGCGCGGGTACGACGTAGCGGCCACCGGTCAGGAGGCCCCGGGATCGAACACTTGGCCGGCGGCGGAGCCGACGACGATCCGGCCCTAGAATTTCCTTCAACGCCAGCGCGGCAGGACATAGATCCGACCAATGCGAAAGGCCCTAAGCAGTGAACGCTCGCAACTACTTCGATGACGGTGTCGCTCGCCTGGGCCTGCATTCGGGATCAGCCGACATGGCAGCGGCCCGTGAATCGTTCCGGCAAGCAATCACATCAGAGCCCAAGATGTGCGATGCGTGGATGGGTCTGGCGATGAGCGGCGAGGTGACCGTGGAGACGCTGCGCGGCGCTTACGAGTCCCGCGACTACCTGCACTGGGAGGTACGACGCCTCGGGCTGGGTGAAACCGACCTGGCCCCGACGGTACCCACCGCCGGGTACATCACCATCTACCCCTACACCGGTGCCTTGATTGGTATAGCGCTGGCGGCGCTGCTCACCGTGGAGCGCCAATTCGGTCAGGCCGAGCAGTTGCTCGCCGAGATCGACCTCACGGGCGAGCTGCCTTCCACGGCTCTGCTGCGCGTGTACGTCGGTGCCTGCCTCTACTACGTAGCGCGGCGGTGGGACGACTTGTTGGGTTGGACCGCACAGCCGATCCCCTCAGTTAGGCCGGACATCGTGGGCGCGGCCGCCGCGTTGTTGACGGGTATTGCGCACACGGGCTCGGCGAATACGGCGAAGCACTCCAACACCTGCAACGCGTTGACACGATCGCCGAGCAGGCCGGCATCGGCGGACCCGATGGCCCCGCGGCGCTGATTTTGTCCGAAGCGGCGTTTCAGCGCGGCATGCCAGCGCTCGCTAGGCAAGGAGGACGCCGCTCGCACCGCGTTCGCTCAGGCCACCGCCAACGGTGTGCCGCACA
This sequence comes from Mycolicibacterium aubagnense, assembly GCF_010730955.1. Classification (NCBI taxonomy): domain Bacteria; kingdom Bacillati; phylum Actinomycetota; class Actinomycetes; order Mycobacteriales; family Mycobacteriaceae; genus Mycobacterium; species Mycolicibacterium aubagnense. The sequence continues at coordinate 258,329 of NZ_AP022578.1, forward strand.
ACGAAGCCGTTGCGGCGCTGGCGGACCGACCTACACCGCCGTGGTCACCACGCGCGAAGTACTCGCGGCGCGCACCAATCGGTGGGACGAAACGTCCGGACCGACGGTGGCCGAGTTCAGTTCCTCGCGACAGCAGGAAGCACGCGCGAAGGCTCTCACCGATGCTGAGGCCGAACTTGACAAGTTCATCGGTCTCGACGAAGTCAAAGACCACGTGCGCGAGCTCAAGGCCGTGCAGATGTTCGACCAAAAAATGGCCGCCAGAGGCGTCCAGATGGGTGAGCGCTCCGCTCTGCACGCGGTCCTTGCGGGCCCGCCCGGTACCGGTAAGACCTCGATTGCCCGCGTTGTGGCAAAGATTTACTTCGGCCTCGGGATTCTCGACTCCCCGGAGGTGATCGAGAAGTCTCGGCCTGATCTAGTCGGCGGCGTGATTGGCGAGACCGAAGCCAAGACTGGAGCAATACTCGCACAGGCCAGGGGCCGTGGGCTTTTCATCGATGAGGCCTACACTCTGTTCATCGCCGATAACGAGCGTGACTTCGGACGCCTCGCAATCGACATCATCATGAAGTTCGCCGAAGATCACCGCCACGACACCGTGATCTTCCTCGCCGGTTACCGAGACAAGCTCGATGGCATGTTCGGCTACAACCCGGGTATGCGGGGACGGTTCCCGAACATGCTCGAATTCCGTTCCAACACAAAGTCTGAGCTGGTGGCCATCGCCGAGACGATGACCGCTCAAAGCCCGTTCAAGCTTTCCGCCAGCAAGCGGATGGCGTTCAATCTTTCCGCCGAAGCGCGGGCGGCATTCGCAAGCACAGCCGAATGGGCCTGCAACTCGACATCGCCGGACCCCGAGGTCCCGGCCATGGTTGATTACATCAACAACGGTCGATTCGCGCGCAACGTCATTGAGGCCGCCATCGTCAAAGCCAAGGTCCGCGTCATGCTCGACGAGGCGATCGACGTCGACACTGCCGGGTTGGACACAGTGCTAACGATTTCCGAGGTGGACATGAAGTCCGCTATCGCGCAAGTTCTGCGCATGTATAACGTTGCCGTGCAGTAATTTTCAGTTGTGTCCCAGAACGCCGCTCAGCCATTGCTGGAGCAGAATATGCACGGGTCGCCGTGTTCGCTTCCGTAGTCGGCGTAGCCGGCGACGGTGCTCACCACGGCGGCTGCGGCGGCTTCATCGAGCATCGGGATGGCCGGGTCAGCGCTGGGCCAGTGAAGGGCGCCGATGCTGGCCACCAGCGGCATGCGGTCATGAGGGCTGGCCGTGATGTCGGCCGCAGCCCTGCCATCGACAAACAGTGTGTACATGTCGTGCTTGGGAACCCAAAGTTCAGCCGCAGTACCCACCAACACCGGTCTTCGTGCGCAGCGAACGGAAAGTGCTTGTGTCCAGTTGCTCGCCACAGTGGCAGAGCCGCGGTGTCGATCGCCGCACCTGGATTGGGTGCGAAGTTGCTGCCCATGGCGCCGATCCTATGCGCAGATCGATCCTGATGCGGGCGTGCGGCTACGGTGGCGCCGTGGTAAACCCGGCCCCGACACTGTCCCGCACCTGCGCGGGATGGGCCAGCACCGCTGGATTCACCGTCGGCACTCACGAGTGCGCGACCACGCTGCGACCCACGACCGGTCACGGCACCAGTTGGTACCAAATCCGCGACCGCGGGCAAGGCCGGGTCGAGCTGACCGAAATCGACGCAGACGGGGATGAGCATACCGAGCTCTACGCCGCAGGCATCGACATCTTGAGCGCTTCCTCATCGGTCCGCTGGTTCTATAGCCACTGACTTGTTGTTGCTATGCTCGCTCCACCCTCGGGCTGGGAGCCAACATGCAGACATGGTCGGTGGTTCGCTACGACATCAACGTGCTCGCTCACGGTTGGCCGACGGAGATCACGGGCCCGATTCCTGACATCGGCGACGTGTTGTCGCGTTGGAAAGACGTTGATGGACAGCGCTTTCTCATACGCAGCGACGGGTTTGTCGATGTTCGAGTCAACGCGTTCTTGGCTTCCGCTCGGATGCGAGTGCTTGCGAGTAACACAAACCGTGACTACGCACAGTCGCTGTGTTTGTGGCTGAACTTCTTGCAGACCAGTGGACGCGTGTGGTCTGAAGCGACCGAGGAAGACACAGAGGATTTCGAGTTCTGGAGGCGCACCGACCCGAACAACCTGACTCCTGTTGGCGCTTCGGCTTTTTCGAAGGATATTGCGGCGTGCAAGAAATTCTATTCGTGGGCCGCGGAGCGGTTCGCAGATGTCGTCGACATCTTCCTGTCCGTTGATTCGCCGCCGTCTAAGCGGTCGGCCAGTTCGATGGCTCGATCCTGCCGCGGTAGATCGTTGGCGCGATGTTGGGTTGCGTGGCCGGGATCTTCGGGGCCACAGGGACCGATCGTGCCGCACCCGCAATGAGCAGCGCGATGTCGCGTTTTTCGACGGACTGTATGGAACGGGGTTACGGCTGTCGGAATGGGCTTCGGTCACGATCGATGAACTTCAACACTGGGTGTCGACCGGCCCTTCTATAAGTGTCACTTGGCCGACAAATGTGCCAAGGGTGGCTATGGCCACCCGTATTGGATGCCGCGGCACGTGCTGGCGGGGATTTGTGCGTATGTGGAGGGTTCCAGGGCCCGGGCTGTTCGCGGCGCCCAAGAGCGGTCGCTACGCGCAACTGGGCGACGCGATCGTCGTGGGCGTCGCGAAGCGACCAGGAACAGTAAACTGCCCGACGGTAACGGTGGATTCATCGACCGCGCTTGGAACACGACCGGTCCAGCGTTGCGCCGCAGGCTATTTCGCCACGCAAGCTGGTCTGGAGCCATTGTGGTTGTGGCTGAACGAAAATGGTCTCCCGCGCGACGCGCACGGATGGCACCACACGTTCGCTGCAGCGAACGATCGTATCGCCACACTGGGTGTGGAGAACTTCACCTGCACACCGCATATGCTGCGGCACTCCTTCGCCCTGCGGTGGTTCTCCATTGGGAAACTGGTCTATTCCTCGAGACTCGGTCACCTCTCAGAGGAGGAGGCCCGTGATTTCGAGTCCAATTCGGTGATACCTGGCACCTGGTGCAGACGATGTTGGGGCACCGGCATGTCGAAACTACCAGGAACGTCTACCTGAACGCTCGGGAATTGCATCTGATGGGCGAGAATCACCTGGTTGCCTGATGGAGTCGGGGTTTTAGGCTAGCGGATATAGGGCATGAAAAGGGCTGCTGGCCAGTCTATTTGCCAAAGTGATCTCGTTTGATGCATGATTCGATCACTGTTCGGTGGCGTTGGGGGTCGGGTTGCGGCAGGTTGATCTGGCTGGGGCAGCACATCTGGAGCTGGTGTCCGGTATCGCACACTGCGTCCGCAAGATGCGATGGCGGAGGCGATGTTTCGTGGCTGGCGTGCTCAGCAGGCTGCTCGGGGGCTTCGTGAGAGACAGTCACGGCGCGGGAGAAGCTGGTCCGTCGGTTCATGGATTTCGTCAATGACTATCCGTGGCAGTGGACCCCGACGCATATCGACGAGTGGTCGCTCTGGTTGGTCAGCGAAGCACCTGGCACCGTCGACGATCCGCGGCTACCAATGCTCGTTACGGCTGTTCAGCGAGTTTCTGATCGACGGCCGCTACGGGTGGGCGTTGGCATGCGAGGAAGAGTTCGGCACCCATCCGGTGGCGATCTGCCACGAATGGAACACGATCGCGCATTTGAACGACTACGAGGTCGGCCGGAGGCCAGGCCGTTCACACGTGAGGAGATGCAGCGGTTCCTGGACTACGCCGACGACCAGGTCGATCGTGCGGTGCGGGCGAAACGTAAAGGGGCTTGCTGCTTTCCGCGATGCCACCGTCTTCAAGGTGATCTACGGGTGGGGTTGCGTCGGACCGAGACCGCCAAACTTGACCTGGTGGATTTCGGCCGCAATCCTGCGGCGCCGCAGTTCGGCAGGTTCGGCACGCTCAACGTGCGTTACGGCAAGGCGAAACGGGACAGCCGCCGCGGCGGAACGTGTTGTCGGTGATGGATTGGGCGGTAGAGGCGGTCGCTGATTATGTCGAGAATGTGCGGCCGAAGTTCGGCTGCCCCGATCATCCGGCGCTGTGGGTGACCGGAGCGGGCGGGCGGATCAGGGCCGCGGAGATCAACGCTCGGTTCGTCTCCTATCGGGATGCGCTGAAGTTGCCGAAAGACCTTGTGCCCCACTCAATCCGTCACTCCTTTGTCACGCACCTCACCGAAGATGGTGTTGACCGGCGGTTCATCAATCCCAGGTTGGGCACGAATGCGACAGTTCCACGGCCATCTACACCCACGTCAGCTCCGATTTCATGAACACCATGCTGCACAAGGCGCTCGCGCCCGTGCTTGGTCGGACCCCTCCAGCAGACAAGGACTGATGATGCCCGCCAAGCTCGACTACCACTGGCATCTGCGCACGGTCATGGCCGCCGGCGGCATGTTCGCGACCACCGATCTGATCGAGCCGCTGGAGCAGCGCGGCATCACCTTGTCGTCCAGTCAGGTCTACCGGCTCGTGGTCGAGCGACCCGAACGGCTGAGCCTGAAGATCCTGATGGCGCTGCTGGACATCCTCGACTGCACGATGGACGACTTGATCGAGCCGGCCGTCTCGGCCGAGCAGGCGCCCGCGGGAAGAAGGCGGTCGGCGCCGAAGCCGGCCTCGGGGCTTGCGACAAGCGGGCGCGCATTCGCGGCGCCGAGTGACCACCAGCGATCGGTCGGTTTCAGACCCGGTCGGGTTCATCACGGACTTGGTCGCGGCGGTCGATGATCGGCTCACACTCGAGCGGGCCAGGTCGTCATCACCCGCGTCGCGGGTGGGCGAGCGAAATCGCGGCGCCTGGCAGCGTTTCTTGCCCAGCGCCCAGCGGTGCTGACCGATGGACGCTCTCCGGCGCCGCGGGCGGTCGGTGACCTGCTGATCGCCCTGAGAAGGCCGGCGCAGAGGTTTCGCCGCCGGTCTGCGCCGAGTGCGGCACGCCGATGCGGACCCTCCAGCGTCGTGGTCAGGACTGGTTCTGCGGGGCCTGTAGCGTGCGTCCGGCCCGTGTGCGGCCTGCGGGCAGCTTCGGCATGTCTCGACCCGGGATCGCGCCGGTGGGGCCGCTGCGCGCAATGCCCTGACCGCGACGACCGCGATCCGATCTCGGTCATCCACACCGTGGTGGCCCGGCTGGATCCGGCCGTCGACCGCGACCTCGTCGCCAGTGCGGTCAGCAGACTTGCGTCCCGGCCCGCGCATCAACGCAAGGTCGCCTGGGCCTGAAGCTGCACCCGAATTACTCACCGGCGCCGGGCATCTCGCCCCATCCGGGCGATCATCCCGCTGATCGATGCCCTGCACGCAGCAGGAGTCGCCGGGATCGTGCGGCCGGCATGCCCGCGCTGCGGTCGCGTCGTGCGGATCGACAAACCTCTTGACGGGCAACGCGTGTGCCGCACCTGCATCGCCCACACCCGCATCGAAGAATGCGCACGCTGCGGCGCGCGCCGCGAACCGGCCACTCGTGACCAGCAGGGCCGACCACTATGTCCAAACTGTTTGGTCACCGACCCTGACAACCTCGAAGACTGCCTCAACTGCGGTCGCCGCCGTCCGGTCAGCCTCCGGACCCCAGACGGGCCGATCTGCAGCACCTGCCCGTCCTTGCCGACCGCTTCCTGCTCGATCTGCGGCGACGAAAAGCCCTGCGGCACATCTCGAATCACCGGCCGACCATGGTGTCCTGCCTGCCAGCGCCGCACCGCCCGATGCAGCTCGTGCGGACGGACCGCCGCAGTGATCTCGGGCACCCTCGCCCAGCCGCACTGCGAGGACTGCACCACCCGCGCCATCTGGCGCGATTGCCAACCTGCAGCGACCCGTCCTATCCGCACCCTGGTCAATGCGTTCGATGCCGAATCAATCAGCGTCTCAACGAGATCATCGGTCCGCCGTCGGCATCGCTTCATCCGGGGCTGCAGGCTTTGCGGCACAACATCGCTACCGCAGAACACCCCATCACCGCCATGCGATGGCTGAAGAAGATCCGTCGCGCCGGTGCTGGCCGATCTCGCTGCCGGGCGCAGGGCGTTGACCCACGAAGCGCTCGACGAGCTGCCCCACAGTCAGCCTCTGGCGCACCTGCGCCATGTCCTCATCGGCGTGGGCGCCCTGCCGCGACGCGATGAGCACATGGTCCGCATCGAGCGGTTCATCGATCAGACCCTGGCTGCGCACGCGAACCTCGAGCAGCGGCAGGCGCTGCACCGCTACACGGTCTGGCACCTGATCCGTCGACTGCGGCAACGCAACAACGGGCACGCCATCACCATCCAGCAGTTCAACTCGGTGCGCCAACGCACCCACGCGGCCATCGCCTTCCTGGACTGGCTCACCGAACACCAGCTCACCCTCGGCAGCTGTCAGCAGGCCGACCTGGATCGCTGGCTCACCGACGCCGCCGCGACACATCGCGGGGCAGCGGGACACTTCATCCGATGGGCGCACAAGAACAAGCTGACCAGCGTCCGCATCGGCGCACACCGCTGGATGGGCCCCCCCGACCGCTCGATGACCAGAACCGCTGGAACATCGCGCGCCGCCTGTTGCACGACGACAGCCTCAAGCCCGATGACCGGCTGGCCGGCCTGCTCGTTCTCTCTACGCGCAGACACCGGCTGCGATCTGCCGAATGACCATCGTCGATATCGAACTCGACGCTGATCCGGTCCGGCTGCACCTCGGCAGCTCGCCGATACACCTACCCGAGCCGGTTGCCGGCCTGGCCCGATTGAATATGTCAAATCGCAAGGGCCACGCAACCATGGCGCGCTGACCCCTCGATCTGGCTCTTTCCGGGCGGCCAACCCGGCCGGCCCATCAGCACCGGCCAGCTGACCCAACGATTGAACCGACTCGGCATCCGTCCCGGCGCCGCCCGCAGCACCGCACTGTTTCAACTCGCCACCGAGATCCGGCAGCAATCCTGGCCCGCACCCTCGGCATCCATACCGACGTCGCCGTCTCCTGGCAACGCCTCTCCGCCGGCGACTGGACCAACTACGCCGCCGTCATCAGCAGCCGACCACAATCGCTGGCCCGCAACACGGAAACACGGGCATAGTGCCTACATGCGACACACCCCAACAGTGAACATCCCGGGGCTGGTTCTGGTCGCGAAATCGGACGCCGTTTCATCGCGAATCTCGACAATACGTAGGTGTGGGAAAGTTCGAGTCCGTGAAATATTACGTCACCGCGGGTCTTTGACGGACGGCATGGGGTGTGGTCTCTCACTGGCGAAGTACAGGCCGATGACCGCGGCGAGTGCCGCCCGGTACTGAACGTGGCCAGTGCTGCGGTGAACCCGGTGGTGAGCAGCGCTTGGAACAAGGCTTCCGGCGCCGAAGCCGATGAACAGGGTGCAGACGTTGAGGCCCATCGCCTGGCCGCGTTGGGCGGACAGCTGGGTGACGATCCCGGCCAGCAGCGGCTGGGTCAGGTCGTAGCCAGGGACAGCATGCCGACAGCGAGGGCAGCCAGGATCAGCGGAACAGGGAGTGCGAGGAGCAGGGCGGCAGTGGACGCGACGGCCAGACCGAGGGGGATGAGTCGGGTGCGCCCGTATCGGTCGGCGAGCCGGCCGATGGCAGGACCGAAGAGAAACCGGGAACGCCGTAGAGCAGCAGCACGCCAGGCCGATACCGACCAGCGTCAGACCGAATCGCTGGCTGAAATAGACGCCCAGCCAGGTATAGATGCCGGAGTGGATCACCGCGTTGATCAGGACATAGCCGTAGGTGCGGCGGGCACGCTGTTGGCGCAGCAGCGTGAAGTAGCCGCGCGCGATCTGCCCGACGCTTCGACGCTGCAGCGCGGACCCACCCTGCAGCTGCGAGCGCCGAAGCGTAAGTGCCACAAGCACGATCGCGGCGAGCCCGGCCACCCGAGAAACAGACCCTGCCAGCCGATCAGCGGTTCCAGCAGCGCCCCGGCACTGGAACCGAAGGCCATACAGCCATCGCGCCGAAAAGCCAGCCCAGCGCATGACCGCGCCGCTCGTAGGGGAACACATCACCGATC